>JAGGWH010000137.1 GCA_021157585.1 Bacteroidales bacterium
AGTAGGGCGCATTCCTTATCTAATTTCATGGTTTTAAGATAGGAGGTAGGGTACAGCATTTCCTGCATTCCCGGACCTCCTTTTGGTCCTTCGTAACGAATAACTACAACATCACCGGGCTTTACTCTCTTGGTTAAGATGCCTTCAATTGCATCTTCCTGCGATTCATAAACTTTAGCCTTGCCTTTGAAGATTAAAATACTCTCATCAACACCTGCCGTTTTTACCACACAGCCTTTGCTGGCAATATTTCCAAAAAGAACGGCCAAACCACCATCGTTGCTGTAAGCATTTTCTAAAGACCGTATGCATCCCTTTTGCTCATCCAAATCAAGACTTTCATATTGATTTTCTTGAGATCCTAGGATTAGATTTTTAAATCCTCCTGGCGCTGAATGGTATAGCTTTTGAGCTTCCTCTGAAATATTTTCTTCCTTAACATCATAGGTATTTAATACCTCTGATAAAGAAGGCAATAAAACATGAGGAACATTTCCATTTATTAAATTTCCTTTTCGTAATTCATTTAAAATTCTAACAACGCCTCCCGCTCTGTTTACATCTTGTATATGATAATTTGAGTTTGGCGAAACCTTACATAAAACGGGTACTTTACGCGATAATTCATCTACATCTTTCATAGAGAATTGTACTTCGGCTTCATGAGCAATTGCTAATAAATGTAGTATTGTATTTGATGAACCACCCATAGCAATATCTAAAGTCATAGCATTTAAAAACGAAGTGCGTGTAGCTATTGAGCGAGGCAATACTTTGCTATTTCCATTATGATAATAATCAAATGTATTTCTAACAATAGTTTCGGCAGCTTTTTCAAAAAGGCTTTTGCGATTCGCATGTGTGGCGACTATTGTTCCGTTTCCGGGTAGAGAAAGTCCAAGAGATTCTGTAAGGCAATTCATAGAGTTAGCCGTAAACATACCAGAGCAAGATCCACAGGTAGGACAAGCGTTTCGTTCAATTGCAAAAACCTCTTCATCATCTACAGATTCGTCGGCTGCAATAACCATAGCATCAACTAGATCCAATTTTTTAGTTCCTACAATACCTGCTTCCATTGGTCCTCCCGAAACAAATACCGTAGGAATATTTAAACGCATAGCAGCGATTAACATTCCGGGTGTTATTTTATCACAATTCGAAATGCAAATCATAGCATCTACCTGATGTGCATTGCACATATATTCTATGCTGTCGGCAATTAAATCGCGCGAAGGCAGTGAATACAACATTCCACTATGTCCCATAGCTATACCATCATCAATGGCAATGGTATTAAACTCGGGAGCAAAGCAACCCTCTTTTTCGATGAGTGCTTTTACATCCTGACCAATTTGGTGAAGATGTGTATGTCCCGGAACCAGCTGAGTAAAAGAATTAACAACCGCGATTATGGGTTTTCCAAATTGTTTTTCAGTCATTCCGTTGGCGCGCCACAGGCTTCTGGCTCCCGCCATTTTTCTACCTGCTGTACTCGTATTGCTTCTTAATTCATTCATTTTTTTATAATTCTCTTTCCATAAAAAAAGCCTTACTCGTATTTGAGAAAGGCTAATCTAATTTTACACAAAACTAAGCTCTCTCAAATTCGCAATAGGAGAATAATAATAATCAGAATGATAATATTTAGCTTAGATAGATGTGCGATATTCATTTTAGTATTCATTTTTTTTCATAAAAAAAACCACCCTCGTTTTAGTGAGGATGGTTTCTATATTTTTAATATTTACACGCAGCCTCACCTCTTAAATACCAAGAGAATGTTAATAATAATGAGGCTAATGTTTAAATTTCTTTTCACGATTTCTTTATTCGTTTTGAGCGACAAATATTTGCAATAATATTTTATATAAAAAAACAATTGGGTAAAAATTTTATTTAATTTTTTATTCCGTTGATATTTAATCGATTACAAGCGGGGTAAATTTATAAATTACAATAAATGCTAATTTCAGTGCAGCATCAGCTTGTTTAGAGCCTCTTTATATGAAAAATAAAGCCACGCCAAACACACTCAAAAATGCCCCTGCAATTTCAGCTAAACTCACTTTTTGTTTATACAAAACCACAGCGGGAAGAATAATTAAAACAGGGACAATGGCCATAATGGTAGAAGCAGTTCCTGTGTTGGTATTCTGAACCGCAAGAAGAGAAAAAGAAACGCCTAGGAAAGGGCCAAAAACAGAACCTAAAATAATTCCTCGCAAAGCAGGTTTATTCTTAAATGCAGCTTTTACATTTTTCCATCTCCGCAGAAAAGTAATAATAATGGTAAACCCGATAATAGAAACAATAACCCGAACTTGAGTTGCAGCAAAAGCATCATATTGTCCCATTCCGTATTTACTCAACACGATTCCTCCACCTTGTCCGAGCGCACCGATAAAAGCAAAAATTAAACCTTTTATTGGAAATTTAAGTCGAGATTTTTGTTCCCCATTAGGCTTATTCCAAATAGCAATACCAATACCAGAAATCACCAAAAGCATTCCTGCCAAGCCTTTAATATTCATTGTTTCGCCCAGCGCTAACCAACCAAAGAAAGCGGCCATTGGAGGTGCTAAAGTCATCATAAGCATCGCCATGCGTGAACCAATAAGTGGATAAGAAGCAAATAAAAAGTAATCGCCTAAAATAAATCCAACCACACCAGAAAGACCTAACCAGAGCCAAATATGTGTTGTTGCATCGGTGGGGAAAGCAAGTCCACGACTAAAATAAGACATGAAACTTAAAAATACCAAAGCAAAGATTAGTCGGATTAAATTAACGGCAAAAGGACCTACGCGCTTAGTTGCACCTTCAAAAGCAAGTGCTGTAACCGTCCAGAAAACAGCAGTCAATAAAGCGGCAAATTCGCCAAAATGAGATTGAATCATGGTTTGGTTTTGGTTTGCGCAAATGTATTAATTTATCCAATGCTTTTAAAAAGTGATAAGCAGCTAATTTTTTCCGATAAAAAAAGCCTGATTATTTTGTATATCCGAGAGGCTTAAACTCGAGCTATTAATAGCTTTTTATAAGAATTGGGGTTGATATGTAAGCTCACGTTATGGAGCATATTCATTTTAAGCCTGAATAAAACTAAAAAGCTTAGCGTTTTTAAGAGGGAAACCCTCTTTTTTATGTTCGGGATTTATCGTTTTTTTAATAAACTACTCATTTTGTGGAATAGACAAAATATTTTGTAACTTTGGGAGTATAGCATAGACGTAAGGTCTCCTAAAATGATTACATAAATTGAATTATCCGGTATTTAAGCGTTTGCAATTGATTAAAAACGTTTTGATTGTTGATTTTTAGTATTTTAATTGTTTTAGGAAGTTTATGTGAAGCTAGAATATATGCAATGCATTTATTAATTATTATGGGCAATTATTAATAAAAAATAAAAAAAATATGAAAACAAAAATCACATTATTTATTCTTATTTCTATGTCTTTAAATGGCTTTTCACAATTTGGGACACAACAAATTATTTCAACAAATGTAAATGAAGCAACCAGTATTTACTGTGCTGATATTGATGGAGATGGGGATTTAGATATACTTTCTACATCTTGGTTTTATGATGAAGTTTCTTGGTTTGAAAATACTGATGGACAGGGAGCCTTTTCAAATAAACAAACCATTACAAGTAATGCTGACGGTGCAGATTGTGTTCGCGCATTTGATTTAGATGGTGATGGCGATATAGATGTTTTATCTTCTTCATACTACGATAACACAATAGCTTGGTACGAAAATACTGATGGGCAAGGAACTTTTGGGACACAACAAATTATTTCAACAGATTTAATTTATGGTTCGTGGGTTTATGCTAGCGATTTAGATGGAGATAGTGACTTGGATGTAATTTCAGCATCAATAGATGATAATAAAATTGCATGGTATGAAAATACTAATGGACAAGGAACTTTTGGCTCTCAACAAATTATTGCTAATCCAACTCAACCAAATAATGTAATGGCATCTGATTTAGACGGAGATGGAGACAATGATATTCTATTTGATTCAGCAGAAGGAGATTACATTGCTTGGTGTGAAAACACAGATGGACAAGGAACTTTTGGAACAATGCAGTTAATATCAAATGCTGTTAATCAACCATCTTCAATATATGCAATAGATATTGATAATGATGGTGATTTAGATGTAATTTCATCATCAATTCAAGATAACAAAATAGCATGGTACGAAAATACTGATGGACTAGGTAGTTTTGGCTCTCAACAAATTATTTCAACTAATGCAAACCAGGCCAGATATGTTG
>JAGGWH010000138.1 GCA_021157585.1 Bacteroidales bacterium
AATTAAAATATTTTGAAGGCTTTTCAAAATCGATAGAAAAGAAATTATCAAACGAACGCTTTGTAAATAACGCACCGAAAAAAGTAGTAGAATTAGAGCGCAAAAAACTCTCTGATGCCGCGCAAAAAATGATGTTAATCCAAGCTCAGCTTAAAAATTTGCAATAAATTTAGTTAGGAAGATAAAACTTTCCAGCTCTACCTAGTAGGATAGAATTATTTTATTCAACTGATTACCTAAGTTTTACACATGGTTTTTTTTCAGTTAAAGCAAGCATACTAGCATAATACAGAAAATCTACAAACATTTTATCAACAGTTAATATATGTTAAAAATATTTTATTAAATTAGCCCACTAAACTTTTAAAAAGTAATCAAAACTAAAAATTATGAGAAATTTGTTACAAAAAATGACTCTTGTTATAGCCCTTACCTTTTTTATGGGCTCAGTAATGGCTCAAGGGTTCGTAAAAGGAACAGTGGTAGACACTGACAATAACGAAACCCTACTGGGGGCTTCTGTTATTGTAAAAGGAACTACTACTGGAGCATCAACTGGTTTATCAGGCACTTTCAATCTTGAAGTTCCTGTTGGAGGTCAAACTATTGTTGTTCAATTTATTGGCTTTATTTCACAGGAATTTGATGTGACTATTCAAGAAGGTCAAACTATTGATCTTGGAACAATTGCGTTAGCTAGCAGTCAAATTGGTTTAAATGAAGTAAATGTTTTTGCTTCTATTGCTATTGATCGTAAAACTCCTGTTGCTATTTCATCCGTCTCCGCTCAATTAATTGAAGAGAAACTAGGATCTCAAGAATTCCCTGAGATTTTAAAATCTACTCCAGGTGTATATGCTACTAAATCAGGTGGTGGATTTGGTGATGGTAGATTAAACCTTCGTGGTTTTAACTCTGAAAATGTTGCTGTAATGATTAATGGTGTTCCTGTAAACGATATGGAAAATGGTAGAGTTTACTGGTCTAACTGGGCCGGTTTATCCGATGTTACTCGTACTATGCAAGTACAACGTGGATTAGGAGCTTCAAAAGTTGCTGTTCCCTCTATTGGTGGTACAATAAATATTGTAACTAAGACAACTGATGCTGAAAAAGGTGGAAGTGTTATCACTTCTATTGGTAATTCTGGATATCAAAAATACGGTCTAACCGTTTCAACTGGTTTATCTGACAATGGCTGGGCGACAACCGTTTCTGCTTCTAAAACAACAGGAGATGGCTATATTGATGGAACTGAATTTGATGGTTTTAACTATTTTGTAAATATTTCAAAAAGATTGGGACCAAATCAAACTATTTCATTGAGCTCTTTCGGAGCAAAACAAAATCACGGTCAAAGACAAAGCAAAAGCTTAATTTCAACCTACAGAAATGCTGAGAGCGGAACTAGATTCAATCCAGACTGGGGTTTAAGAGGCGGAAAAGTAGTTCATGTAGAAGACAACTTCTATTTCAAACCACAAACTTCTCTAAACCATTATTGGACCATCAATGATAAATCAACCTTATCAACTGCATTTTATGCTTCTTGGGGAACCGGTGGTGGTGGCGGCCAAGGTGGTGACGGAAGCTTGTTTAGTGTTAGATTAGGGGGAGATGATCAACCTATAGACATCGATAATATCGTTAACATAAACAGAGCAAATGGAGCATTGGGAGCTACTTCATATTTAAGAGCTTCTCATAACGACCACAGCTGGTATGGAGTACTTTCTACTTTTAATACGGAGTTAAGTGATAATTTAGATTTCATTGCAGGTATCGACTTAAGAACCTATACAGGACATCATTATCGTGAAGTAACTGATCTTTTAGGTGCTGCTTATGTTTTTAGTAATGACGATATTAACAATCCTAATGCTGCACTACAGGTAGGTGATAAATTCGGTTATTATAATGATGGAAATGTGGGATGGCAAGGTTTATTTACTCAATTAGAGTATAATATAAATAAACTGTCAACATTTGTTTCTGCATCTCTTTCCAATACTTCCTATCAAAGAGTTGATTATTTCCAATATTTGGATACTGATCCTTTGCAAACATCTGACAAATATAACTTTATGGGTTTTGGCATTAAAGGTGGTGCAAATTATAATTTAACCGACAAGCATAATCTATTCGCCAATGTTGGTTATTTTGAAAAAGCACCTGGTTTTGGTGCCGTTTTTATTAGATATAATAATACTGATGTCAACTCTGAAGCAGCAAACCAAAAAGTATTCAGTATTGAATTAGGTTATGGATATAGGGGTGAAAAATTGGCTGCTAACTTAAACCTATATAGCACAAAATGGAACGACAGAACTTTTACAAAATCTATACAAGTTTCTCCAGGTGTTTATAATTTCGCCAACTTATTAGGTGTAAACGCACTTCACCAAGGTATTGAATTCGATTTTACTTATAAGCCCTCTCGCAAACTATCTGCTTATGGAATGCTTTCTTTAGGTGACTGGAGATGGGATAACAATTTAGAAAATGTTCAAGTCTTTGATGAGAATAATGTTGCTATTGGCGATTCTTATAGCGTATATATTAAGGATGTGAAAGTCTCTGATGCCGCTCAAACAACTGCCGCTCTTGGACTTGACTATCAGATATTACCTAAAACTAATATCACGATTGATTATAACTATTATGCAAATTTATATGCTTATTATAATCCTACTGACAGAACTACTGAAGGTTTACCTCAACCATGGGAAGTACCAGCTTATGGTTTAGTTGATGCTAGTGCTAGATATAAATTTGATTTTGGTGGCTTTGATGCAACGCTGATAGTGAGAGTGAACAATCTTTTTGACACAGAGTATATTGCTGATGCTAGCGATGGAAGTAACTATGATGCCGCAACAGCCTATGTTTGGTATGGCTTTGGAAGAACATTCAATATCAGCGCAAAAATTAATTTTTAATTAAAAATAGATTAGTACTATGAAAA
>JAGGWH010000139.1 GCA_021157585.1 Bacteroidales bacterium
AAAAGCAAATTGTATGCAAATAAAAAAAGAGCTACAATCTTTTAGATTATAACTCTTTGATTTTCAGGTGAACCTGAAGGGACTCGAACCCCCAACCTCCTGATCCGTAGTCAGGTGCACTATCCAATTATGCTACAGGTCCATTCAACATCGTGTTGCGGCTGCAAAAATACATATTTTTTCAAAAGAATAAAGCATTCTGTAAATTATTCTTTGCTTTTTCTGAGTTCTTTTATTGCAGAGCTATCACCAAGCAAAATACCTATATTCTTTGTCTCTTCTCTACTGTCTAAAATGATTTTTAAAGTAATAGTTAAAGGGGTAGCTATCAGCATACCTACTGTTCCTAAAACCCAACCCCAAATAATTAAAGATATAAAGACAACAAAAGGTGATAAACCCAAACTCTTCCCCATCAACCTTGGTTCAATAACACTTCCAATAAAAAAGTTAATAGCAAAAAACAAGACTATAGTTGCAATACCATAACCTATAGGAAGCTGTAAAAAAGCCAAAAGCACAGCAGGAACAGCAGCAATAATAGATCCAATATTTGGTATAAAATTCAAAAGAAATGCCAAAGCACCCCATAAAATAGGGAAATCAACTCCTAAAATTGCCAAACCTATACTCACCAAAATTCCGGTAGCAAGACTGGTTAAAGTCTTTATCCCGAAATACTTTTTTAAGCTATGAACTACCTTATTAACACTTCCCAAAGAATCAGGCGAGATAATGGCGAGTTTATTTTTGAAACTGGACACTTCCATCAGCATAAACACAAAAACCAAAACAATTAAAAATGAATTACTAAGCATACTGCTAAATCCAGAAAAAACATTTCCTGCCAATGTCAGAGCTTGACCCGGATTAACCTGTTCTAAAGCATCAAAATTCTCTTCCATTATTCCGTAATTGACCAAGAGCTTTTGTAACGAAGTCCAAACCCCTTCTAACTTAACTTGATAAGTAGGCAAAGTGGCCAAAAAATTGGTTAATGACGATCCTAATAAAACTACTAAAGCAGTTATAACAATCCAAAGAATGAATAAAACTGTTAACATTGCCACAGAATCGGAGGCTCCTTTTTTCTTTAACCAGTCGAAGGGAGCCAAACTTATAGCCGTTAACAAAATAGCCAATAAAAAGAGTGTTACAATATCTGATGCACTTTTTAAACCTGCGATAAGAATAATTAATGAGGCCGAAATAATCCAAAATTTTAAACTTGCAATAGAATTAGTATTATTTGATACTTTCATAAAATATACTTTTTTGATAAAGAAATTACGTAAAGCTGAGCTGCGAACCGAATATTGATTTCATTATTCTTTAACTATTTCTTATTCTATACTTCAACTGTCGGATAATGGAAAACCCTATTTTGCTGCCAAAATCAATATAATTATCATAGAAATCCCTTCAGCAATAAATAAATCAGAGTGTAAAAATAAACAAAATCAGACGACTACCTTAATTTCTCAAACAAAAAAGGCTACAATGCTGATAAGCTGTAAAAACCCAAGAAAAAAATGTAAATTTGTTTTCCTTTAAGGAATAAAAAGACAAAACAGCCAAAATTGAATTTGATAAAAAATTATATACAAAAATATAGTTTAAAGAAAACGTATCGCACTAATCGAAGAGATGTGTTGATAAGCAATTTTTATTCTATTAAAACAATTGGGCTGCTTTCTAATCCTAAAAACGAAACAGAAATATTTGAAGTGGATAAAGTACTCAAGCTCTTTAAAGAACATAATAAAGAGGTAACTCCTCTTATATATTTTGATAAGCAGATTGAAAACGATATATTTACAAAAAATATTGACTGGAGTGGATTTGGAAAAGAAAACTGTAATTGGTTTGGAAAACCAAAAAAAGATATCAATATAAGTCGATTTATAAACAAAGAATTAGACATTTTAATTGATCTTAGTTTCTCAAAAAATTACAGTTTACAGTCAGTTTTTGTTCAGTCGAAAGCACGATTAAAAATTATGCCTACAAGTAATCTGAGCAAGCAATTTGCCGATTTGATGATAGAAACACCTAATCCAAACGACAAGATAGCTTTTACAAATGAGTTAATACACTATTTAAAGATAATAAATAAAGACCTATAATGATAAATTCAAAATTTTATGGAGCTGGAGTTGCACTTACAACACCTTTCCACAAATACGGAACCGTCGATTTTACTTCACTTGGTAACCTAATTGAACACGTTATAAAAGGCGGAATAGATTATGTTGTTGCCTTAGGTACAACTTCTGAAACAGCTACTCTCACAGAGGATGAACGACAAGCTGTTCTTAATTTTATTATTGAAAACGTAAATAAACGAGTACCTATTGTAGTGGGCATTGGCGGAAATAATACTCAATCTTTAGTAGAAACAATTAAGCATTTCGATTTTGAAGGCATAGATGCTATTTTATCGGTAACTCCTTATTACAACAAACCAAATCAAAAAGGACTTTACTACCATTATAAAGCTTTGGCCAGCATATCGCCTCTACCAATTATTTTATACAACGTACCCAGTCGTACCTGTGTAAACATAAGTGCAGAGACTACTCTTAAATTAGCTCACGAATTCGATAATATTATTGCAATAAAAGAGGCTTCGGGAGATATGATGCAAATCATGAATATTTTAAAAGCTAAGCCAAAAGATTTCCTTGTAATTTCCGGCGACGATCCTCTAACAAATTCTATGGTTGCTATGGGTGGTGCAGGAGTTATTAGCGTTACTGCTAATGCTTATCCTAAAGAATTTCATAAACTCGTAAAAGCAGGCTTAAATAAAAATTATGAAGAGGCTCACAGAATAAATAATGCTTTACTCGAATTTATGGAAGCTGTTTTTGAAGATGGAAACCCTGCCGGCATTAAAGTTGCTTTGAGTGTTATGGGATTAATGAAAAATAATTTACGTCTGCCTTTAGTTAAAGCCAATGTGCCGACTTCTAACAAAATAAAAGTATTTATTGAAGAATTTAAAAGTCCTGTTAAATAACAAAGTATTATCTCCTATGATAAAAGCAGTTCGATTTTTATTTATTTCAATACTATTTTTTAGTATATCCTCGTTTTCTCAAGCACAAAATCCAAAAAGGGATATTCTTAACAAGACTTTTAAATCTACCAAAGAGTGCTATTTTAGCTTTCCTATTAAATCAAAAGAGCAACTCAATCAATTATCAAAAATTATTTCTATCGATAGAGTTACAGCATCTACCGCATATGCTTATGCTAATCGCAATGATTTTAATAAATTCTTAAATACAAATATCGATTTTCAGCTTTTGGATCACCCTAACGCTAATTTTAAAGCAGTAATGTTCGACTCAAAGTTGAAGCAAACTTATGCCTGGGATAAATACCTCAGCTATAATGATTATGTTGATATGATGTATCAATTTGCTACTGATTACCCTGATATTTGTCAGGTTTTCAGTCTTGGACAATCTGTTGATGGTAGAGAATTACTTATTGCTAAAATATCCGATAATATTTCACTATCGGAGGCTGAACCTCAATTCCTCTATACAGGTCAAATGCATGGAGACGAAGTGGCAACTTCAATTATATTGCTTCGACTTATAGATTATTTATTGATAAATTATGGTACAAACGATCAAATAAACCGTTTGATTGATGAGGTGGAAATATGGATTAACCCTTTAGCCAATCCTGACGGAACTTATACTAACGACAATTCAACTGTAAGCGGAGCAACACGATTTAACGCAAATGCTATTGATATCAATCGTAATTTCCCCGACCCAAAAGATGGCGATCATCCGGATGGAAAAAGCTGGCAAGCAGAAACACAAATATTTATGACTCTTGCCGAAACGCAGCATTTTGTAATGTCGGCAAATACCCATAGCGGATCGGAAGTAGTTAATTACCCTTGGGATACTTGGACAAAACTCCATGCCGATGATAATTGGTGGCAAATGGTTTCTCACGAATATGCCGATTTAGCTCAACTAAATTCGCCTTCGGGATATATGAGCGGATTTGATGATGGGATAACCAATGGAGCCGAATGGTACATTATTAATGGTGGGCGACAAGATTACATGAACTATTTTCATCACTGTCGGGAATTTACCATAGAACAATCTACGGAGAAAATGGTTCCCGAAAATGAATTACCAAACTATTGGGACTATAACAGACAAGCTATGCTAAACTATATGGAGCAGGTAACTTACGGTTTTAGAGGTAGAATTACCGATTCCGATACCGGAGATCCAATTCAAGCAAAACTCGAAATTGAAAGTCACGATTTTGATAATTCCTTTATCTTTTCAAATTTAGAAGGATATTATTATCGTCCTATAAAAGCCGGAACTTACACTCTAAACTTTTCTGCAGAAGGATACGAATCTAAATCCATTAGTAACCAAAGTATTGCCGATTTCGATTCAAAAATTATAAATGTTGGCCTAAAAAAAATTAATACAGGAGTGGATTCCAACATACTCTCAGAACTAAGAATTGTTAACCCTGTTCAAAATCATCAACTACAAATTAGTAGTCCAATAGATATTATAAGAGTAAATATCTACTCTATTTTAGGTCAACTTATTTATACCAAAAAAACAAAAAATAAAGAGTTACAAATTGACATTCAAAATTTCAAAAGCAGCATCTATATCCTAAATTTAGAATTTTCTGATGGAGAAAGAGTAGAGAAACGCTTTATTATGCATTAATATCAACTCTTAGGTTAAATTTTCATAAAATAAGCTATCTATTTTTGTGAGTTTTAAAAATTAGCAGAAATTAGCCTCGGCTTAAGAAAAGCAAGCTTATTTTAACTGTTTTTTACCTAAAAAATCAAGCGAAAATCAGCCGAAAAAAATTATTTTATTATTGACCGAAAAAATATACTTTTGCACAATGTTTAAAAATAGACTAACTCTAATTGCTTTCATACTGATTCTCATAGGAAATAGCTCTTGTGGGCGATTCCAAAAATTGCTCAAAAGCAACGACTATGAAGAGAAATACGCTATGGCACTTGAATTTTTTGAAAACGAAGAATACAATAAGACCTTACAGCTCTTCAATCAAATCTCACCTATCTACAGAGGAACAGACAAAGCGCAAAAGATAGAATTTTTATCTGCTATGAGTCATTATGGTCAAAAAGACTATGTTCTTGCCAGCTATTATTTTAAACGTTATTATCAAGCATATCCTAAATCAGAGCAAGCTGAAGAGGCTCTTTTTATGAGTGCATATTCCAACTATCTGGATTCACCACGTGCTAGCTTAGATCAAAAAACAACCGTTGACGCAATTCAAGAAATGAAATTATTTGTTTCGCGTTTTCCAAATAGCGAAAAGATAAGCCAAGCCAAAGATTTAATAAAAGAAATGGAAAATCGCCTTGAGTTAAAAGCTTTTAATATGGCTAAACTCTATATTAAAATGAGCGATTATAAAGCGTCTATTGCTTCTTTAGAAGCATTTATAAAACAGTACCAATCGAGTATTTATCACGAAGAAGCCTCATTCTTACTTATTCAAGCGAATTATGAATATGCTTTAAACAGTATTGCAGCCAGGCAAGAAGAACGCTTTTCTAAGGCATCAGAAGCTTATATTGATTTTATTTCTCAGTTTCCTGAAAGCAAATATTTAAAAAAGGCAGAGAAAATGAATGAAGTAGCATCTACTTATATCAAAAAAACAATTGCAGAAAATTAAACAAACATAAGATGGATTACAAAAAAATTAAAACGGATAGTGAAGCCGTAACACGTAAACTGAAAGATTTTGATACCCCCACAGGAAATATTTACGAAACGGTATCTATCTTATCAAAACGCGCAAATCAAATAGGGAAAGATATTAAAGAAGAACTAAACAGAAAAATTGAAGAGTTTGCAACTCCCAATGACAGTTTGGAAGAAATTTTTGAGAACAGAGAGCAAATAGAATTAGCCAGATTTTACGAAAGACTTCCAAAACCAACATTGATTGCAATACAGGAATTTTTGGACGGTAATATCTATTATCGTAATCCAGCAAAAGATATTAATACTTTAAAATAAACATTTTTTTGTTTTATAAGAACTTCTTTACGTTATTTCCGTACAAATATGGAATCGTAAAGAAGTTTTTTTATTTGAAGCTATGCAGTTAAAAGGAAAAAAAATATTAATCGGTATCACAGCTAGTATTGCTGCCTATAAAATTCCTATACTCGTTCGCTTATTAAAAAAAGAAGGCGCAGAAGTTCAGGTAATAATGACTGAATCATCACGCAACTTTGTAAGTCAACTAACATTAGCTACTCTTTCAGGAAATCCTGCCTATCATTTACCTTTTAATACCGAAAACGGAAGTTGGAATAGTCATGTTGAATTTGCTCTTTGGGCCGACTTAATGCTTATCGCTCCCCTATCGGCTGCTACACTGAGCAAAATGGCTCACGGTCATTCCGACAATCTTCTAACAACAACTTATCTCTCTGCAAAATGCCCCGTTTATTTTGCTCCCGCTATGGATTTGGATATGTTTGCTCATCCAAGCACAAAGAAAAATATTGAAACACTTATAAGTTACGGCAATCATTTTATTGAATCCCAAACAGGTGAACTAGCAAGTGGATTATGTGGTGCAGGCAGAATGGAAGAGCCGGAGAAAATGCTCGAAATTATCATCAAGCATTTTAAGAAAAAAGCTGATTTCGCCGAAAAAAAAGTCTTAATTACTGCCGGACCAACTTATGAAGCAATAGACCCCGTTCGCTTTATCGGAAATTACTCAAGCGGAAGAATGGGTTATGCAATAGCTCACGAATTTGCTAAACGAGGAGCAGAAGTATTTCTTGTTAGCGGACCCAGTTCACAAAAAGTCGAGCATTCAAATATTCAACGCATAGGTGTACAATCGGCTCAACAAATGTTTGAGGCTTGTCGGAATTTATTTAAACAAACGGATATTGCTGTTATGTCGGCTGCGGTTGCCGACTTTAAACCTAAGAAAGTCCCTAACTCAAAAATTAAGAAAGAAGATGGATTTAACCAAATTGAGCTTGAGCCAACTGTCGATATATTAAAAACATTAGGTAACCAAAAACAAAATCAAATTTTAATCGGTTTTGCTTTGGAAACAACTAATGAGTTGGAAAATGCACAAAAGAAATTAAAAAGCAAAAATTGCGATGCCATCATTTTAAACTCATTACAAAATGCCGGTGCAGGATTTCAGCACAATACCAATAAAATTTCTATTATTGATAAATCTCTGCAAAAAATTGATTTCCCCCTAAAATCTAAAGCTGAAGTAGCCAGCGATATTTGTGATTTTATTCAGAAGCTAATTTAAACAGATCAAACGTATCTAATTAAATCGCAAGAAAGACAAAGAAATTCTCAGATCTTGTGTGTTTATATTACAGAACTCTGCGGCTTTGCGACTTCGCGAGAAATATTATCACGCAAAGACGCAAGGGCGCAAAGAAGTAGTGGCTGTTAAATATTAAGATGTATTTCCCCGATAATTTAAACACGCAGGCTAAATTTTTATGCTTATTTTTATGCCGAAATAATTTGTCGCATAACTAATCGTTTGTTTGATAAAACATCGGTAAATATGATAAAAAAAAGTTTAAAAGTATTTAGCATCTTCGTTCTGATACAACTGTTTGCTTTTCAGAGTATTGGACAAGAAATTAATTGTCAGATTCAAGTAAGTGCAAGGCAAGTGCAAGGCACAGATCAAACAGCATTTGAAGCTATGCAAACTGCTTTATATGAATTTATTAACGCAAGAAAATGGACTCCCTATTCATATAAACTAGAAGAAAGAATTGAAACCACCATCTTACTCACTATCACCGAGCAACTCTCTTCCGAAAAATATAGAGGGAAATTAAATCTAGTACTTAAACGTCCGGTTTATAAAACCAATTTAAATACCACTTTATTTAATTACGTAGATAAAGACATTGAATTTACTTATGTAGAAAACGAACCTCTTGAGTTTAGCGATAATTCTTTTGATAGCAACCTGACTGCAATTATTGCTTATTATATCAATATTTTTTTAGGTCTTGATGCCGATTCGTTCAGTCCGCTTGGCGGAACACCTTATTATGAGCGAGCACAAGCCATTGTACAGAGCGCACAAAGCACCAGCGAACCCGGATGGAAAGCATATGAAAATCAGAAAAATAGATATTGGCTAAGCGAAAATTTAACCAATCCAATTTATCGTCCGCTTAGAGAAAGTATTTATAAATATCATCGCTTAGGCTTAGACAGAATGTACGATAATGCAGATATAGGGCGCACTTCCATAGCCGAAAGTATAAAATTATTAGGAAGAGTAAATGAGCAAAAACCGGGATCATTTTTAATACAGCTAATTTTAGAAGCCAAACGTAATGAAATTATTAAAGTTTTTTCGGAGGGATCTCCAAATACGAAAACCGAAGTGGTAAATATTTTAAAAGAAATAGACCCTGCTAACGGATCGCGCTATCAACAAATCCTTTCGCGCTAAAACATTTTAAGATGCTTAAGAATCTATCTATCTCCAATTACGTACTTATCGATAAACTCAATATCGATTTTCACAAACATTTTTCGGCCATTACCGGAGAGACAGGTGCCGGTAAATCCATTATTATCGGTGGTTTAGGTTTGATACTCGGAAAGCGTGCCGATACAGCTACCCTACTCGATTCTAAACAAAAATGTATCATAGAAGGGACTTTCGATATTTCAGCATTTAATTTACAAAGCTTTTTTGAAGAAAACGACCTTGATTTTGATACTACAACCCGCGTACGAAGAGAAATTACTCCTCAAGGAAAAAGTCGTGCTTTTATAAACGACACCCCTGTTACTCTTAATTTGTTAAAACAGTTTGGAGAATTGGTCATCGACATTCACTCACAACATAATACCTTGCTGATTCACAATCCCGAATATCAGCTCGATTTGCTGGATACTTTTGCAGGAAATGAAAAATTAAGAGAAAAATATTCTATTCATTACCAAGAATTTCAAAAGAATCTTGCCTTAGCTTCTAAACTAAAAAAGCAGATTGCACAAGCACAAGCCGACAATGACTATATCCGTTTTTTATTAGAAGAATTAGAAGCAGCAAAAGTAAGTGTCGGTGAAATGGAAGCCATTGAAAGTGAGCTAAATGTTTTAAATCATGCCGAAGAAATAAAGACTGCTTGGCTGCAAGCTTCATCAGGTTTAAATTCTGACGAACAGGGGTTGCTTAGTGCTATGAATCAGCTGCTTCAG
Source organism: Bacteroidales bacterium (assembly GCA_021157585.1). Lineage (NCBI taxonomy): Bacteria > Pseudomonadati > Bacteroidota > Bacteroidia > Bacteroidales > Bacteroidales bacterium. The sequence continues at coordinate 9,297 of JAGGWH010000139.1, forward strand.
CAAATCAGACCCGTTCAGGAATACCAAAAAGAATTGGAAAGTTTATATGAGCGTCTTAACTCCGTATATATCGAACTCGACGATATTGCAAGAGAAGCTGTTGCAATGGAAGAATCTGTTGAAATAGATCCAAACAGACAAGAATTTTTAAATGAACGTTTATCTTTACTATTTAAGCTTACTAAAAAACATCAGCTCAATCATGCCGATGAACTGCCACAAAAAGAAGAATCTCTAGCTAATCAGCTTTTTTCGAGCGATAAACTGCAAGAGCAGTTAGAGAAACTACAAGAGCAGCTTTTGATTGATGAAAAAGAACTAAGCGACTTAGCAGAACAATTACACTCTGCTCGCGAAAAAGCATCAAAACCACTTGCCATTAAACTTATAGAACAATTAATACAATTGGGAATTCCCGATGCGCAAATCAATTTTGTTCTCAAACCTCAAACTGTATTCTTGGAACATGGCCGCGACGAAGTAGATTTTCTTTTCTCTGCAAATGCCGGACTAAAACCCGATTTAATAAGTAAAACAGCTTCCGGAGGAGAGCTCTCTCGTCTAATGCTTGGCATTAAATATCTTTTAGCTACTAAGAAGAATTTACCGGGAATTATCTTTGATGAAATTGATAGTGGTGTTTCGGGAGAGATTGCCGAACGTTTGGGATCTTTAATGAAACAAATGGGACAAACTATGCAAGTTATCGCCATAACACATCTTCCACAAATTGCGGCATTAGCACAAAACCACTATTTGGTTTATAAGAAAAATGAAACTATTTTTGCTCGCACAGAAATTAAAAAAATGTCTGATGATGAGCGGATTGAAGAGCTAGCAGCAATGCTAAGTGGCTCAGAAATAAGCGAATCCGCAAGGGAAAATGCTCGTGTTTTATTAAAAAAATAAATAGACAATAAAAAAATCTTTATGGCCTATAATTTATTAAAAGGAAAAAAGGGGATCATCTTTGGAGCCCTAAATGATAAATCTATTGCGTGGAAAGTAGCTGAAAAAGCTCATGAAGAAGGCGCAGAATTTTTGCTTACCAATACTCCCGTTTCTATGCGATTTGGAGAAATTGATGAGTTGGCAAAAAAATGCAATACAGAAGTTATTCCGGCAGATGCAACCAGTACAAAAGATCTGGAAAACCTGATTCAAACGGCAATGGATAAGTATGGTAAAATAGATTTTGTACTGCACTCTATTGGAATGTCGCCAAATGTACGTAAGAAATTAACTTACGATGAGCTGAATTACGATTTCTATAAGAAGACCCTTGACATCTCTGCCCTTTCTTTTCATAAAATGATTTCTATCTGTAAAAAGAAAGATGCCATTAACGATTGGGGGTCTATTGTAGCATTATCCTATGTTGCAGCACAGCGTACACTCTACGGTTATAACGATATGGCTGATGCTAAATCGCTGTTGGAATCTATTGCACGTAGCTTTGGATATATTTACGGCAGAGAGAAAAAAGTTCGTATCAATACCATTTCACAATCGCCTACTGCAACTACTGCAGGTAGTGGAGTTAAAGGATTTGACGGCTTAATGGATTTTACGGAACGTATGTCGCCTCTCGGCAATGCAACAGCTTCAGAATGTGCCGATTATACTATTAGCCTATTTAGCGATCTTACCCGAAAGGTAACTATGCAAAACCTTTTCCACGATGGAGGATTCTCCAGTATGGGAATGAGTATGCGAGCTATGATGCAATACAACAAAAGTTTTGATGGTATTCCTGAAGATTAAACAGAATTAAAGTTAGGGTTTCGCTTAAAGCGAAGCTCTCAATAAAATAAGAACTGATTCACTTAATTGATTAACTATAAACTAAAAATCCCTTCAATAATCAATGATTATTGAAGGGATTTTTAAGCGTATTTGATTTATATCTTCTTTAAAAGATAAGCCAATTAAATATTATCGATAATAGTATTCAAGGAAGTACTAGGTCGCATAGCTTTTGCAACTAAGTCTGCATCAGGCTCAAAATACCCACCAATATTAGTTGCTTTACCTTCGGCAGCAGCGATTTCGGCTAATATTTTAGTTTCATTATCTTGCAGTTGTTTAGCTACTTCTTTAAATTTACTTTGCAATTCTACATCTTCTGTTTGTTCCGCTAAAGTTTCGGCCCAATACATTGCAAGATAGAAATGAGTACCACGATTATCTAATTCACCTGCTTTTCTTGAAGGCGATTTTCTATTTTCTAAATATTTAGAAACTGCTTTATCTAAAGTTTTTGATAAAAGCATAGCTCTCTCATTATCGGTAACATTAGCAAGATGTTCCAAAGAAACTGTTAATGCTAAAAACTCACCTAATGAATCCCATCTTAAATGACCTTCTTTAACAAATTGTTGAACGTGTTTTGGAGCAGATCCTCCGGCACCGGTTTCAAATAACCCACCACCATTTAACAAAGGAACTATCGACAACATTTTTGCAGAAGTTCCTAATTCTAAAATTGGAAATAAGTCGGTTAAATAATCTCTTAATGCATTTCCTGTAACCGAGATAGTATCTAAACCCGCTTTTACACGTGGAAGAGTATATTTCATAGCGTCAACAGGTGACATTATTTGAATATCCAAGCCACTAATGTCATGATCTTTTAAATAAGTATTTACTTTTTGAATCATTACTGCATCATGAGCTCTATTTTTATCTAACCAGAAAATTGCCGGAGAACCCGTTGCTCTGGCTCTGCTAACAGCAAGTTTTACCCAATCTCTGATAGGTAAATCTTTAGCTTGGCATCCTCTATAAATATCTCCCTCTTCAACTTGATGACTTAATAAAACATTACCATCTTCATCAACTATCTGAATAGTTCCGTCAGCAGGAGATTTGAATGTTTTATCGTGAGAGCCGTATTCTTCGGCTTTTTGAGCCATTAGTCCAACATTAGAAACATTTCCCATTGTTGCAGGATCGAAAGCACCGTTCTTTTTGCAAAAGTCAATTGCTTCTTGATACCACTCAGAATAACATCTATCAGGAATAACCGCTTTGGTATCTTGAAGTTCTCCTTTGGCATTCCACATACCACCGGAATCACGTACTACATTTGGCATTGAAGCATCAATAATAATATCATTACTTGCATGAAGATTAGTAATTCCTTTATCAGAATCGACCATTGCAATTGCAGGTCTTGACTTATAAACAGCTTGTATATCGGCTTCAATTTCAGCTTTTTTATCAGCGGGTAAGCTTTCTATTCTTTTATATAAATCTCCTAAACCAAGATCAGGATTAATGTCTAATTTCTTAAATAAATCTGCGTGTTTCTCAAAAACATCCTTAAAGAAAACAGCAACAAAATGCCCGAAAATAATTGGGTCAGAAACTTTCATCATTGTTGCTTTTAAATGTACTGAGAATAAAGTATCATTTTTCTTAGCATCTTCAATTTCTTCAGCAATAAATTTACGTAAAGCTTTAACACTCATATATGTTGCATCGAGAACCTCATCTTTTAAAACATGAAGTTTTTCTTTAAGAACAGTTTTATTTTTAGACTTATCGATAAATTCAAATCTAACATCTTGTTCTTTTTCTATTACAATGGATTTTTCATTTCCATAAAAATCACCATCATTCATATGTGCAACATGAGTTTTAGAATCGGAAGACCAAGCCCCCAACTTCTTAGGATTTCTCTTTGCATTTGCCTTTACTGAAGGTGCAACTCTACGATCAGAATTACCTTGACGTAAAACAGGATTTACAGCAGAACCCAAACATTTTGCATATTTGGCATTCAAAAGTTTATCTTCCTCTGTTTCGGGATATTCAGGATAATCAGGAAGTTTATATCCTTTATCTTGCAATTCTTTAATAGCAGCTTTAAGCTGAGGAATTGATGCACTGATATTTGGTAGCTTAATAATATTAGCCTCTTTTCTTTCTACTAATTCACCCAAATAAGCTAATTCATCTACTCGCTGTTGTTCTTCGGTTAAATATTCGGGAAAAGTCGAGATTATTCTTGATGATAGTGAGATATCTTTTGTTTCAACAACAATACCTGCTGCATTTGTAAACGCATTTACAATAGGTAATAAAGAATAGGTAGCCAAAGCAGGAGCTTCGTCTATTTTCGTCCAGATTATTTTTGATTTTTCTTGTACCATAATTTGTTTTATTATAAACTTTTAGTTTTTGTATTTTATTTTGGTTTTTTATCGTTTATTCGTCAGCTATAAGCATACTTTTGTACTTTCTGCAGCACTTCTTTACACTTAAAAAACAGAGCAAATTTAAGGAGAATTCGGCTTAGAATCCGAATAAATTACGGTTCTAAATAAAATAAATATTTCCAAATAAGAGACGAAAACATACTCTACAATTTTCGTGATCTATTTTAATATTAGGATCAAATATTGTAAGTACTCTATTCCTTTTATGTTAGCCTATTTGGAAATTATGGGATGTAAAAGCAACACTCCTGCTTTGTTGTCAAGAAAAATTTATATATACCAGTCTTTCAGGCTTATAAAAAACTGAATATCCATAGAAACAAAATGAATCAGTGCCTAACCCACAGGTTTTGGTCTTGATCCAAAATTTCGTTATGGCACACTTAAAACAAAAAAAACCGTTGAAAAATTTCAACGGTTTAGTGCGGATGAAGGGACTCGAACCCCCACGCCTCTCGGCACTAGATCCTAAGTCTAGCGCGGCTACCAATTACGCCACATCCGCAATTGTTTTTAAGCGCTGCAAAGATACAAACATTTTAATACGACCAAAACGTTTTTTTAATTTCCGGTAAAAAAAACTAAGAATATTATAATTGCTTGGTCTAGAAACCAATCAATAATCCTAATCCACCGGCAATTAAACCCACTGCTACATTAATAGCCTTCATGACCAAAAAACTTTTACGTGATTCGGCAAGCAAGGGTAATGCTCCATGTCCATCCTGAACAATAGAACTAGCAAGTAATATGCTAAAGGGAATCATCCCTTGAAAAAAGAGGATAATAAATATAAAATGAGGTCCGGATTCAGGAATTATGCCGATAACTACAGCTAATATCAATATCAACCACAAATTATCTGTTATCCAATCTTTTACATCGTAAAACTGATCGAGCATGCCTACAAGCAATAGAGCGGAAAATGTCCACAACAATACTTTCAAAAAGTGCTTTTTAATTACATGTCCCCAGAGATGATCTTCTAAAAAGTGGTCGCTCGACAATAAAAATATAGCCAAAGCACTAACAGAAATAAGTATAAAAGTAGCTTTTATCCAATTAAAATGATGATGTGCCGTATCTGCAATGTCTTTATGAATTTGTCCATCAACTATACTAAAACTAACTTGTTCATGACCCATTACACCCGACAGTAAAGCAAAAAGGAATAATATTATTCCGCCAATCAATAATGCTCGTGTAAAAGTAATATTTCGTATATTTTCCAGTATACTTCTTGGTTTTAGAACTGCAGAATCTACTTCGTGTTCGTGAATAACCAAATGTCCGGGAGGCACACAAAAGAAATCAAATCGCTTACCAAAAACCGTTAAAAGCCATCCAACCAATATTGCAATTATAAAAATAATCCCATTAAGCCAAAGAGCAGCTTCCGGAATAATAGAGAACATAACAAAGGCTTCATCTCCTGATGTGGCAATCATTACGGTTACGAGAGCAGCAAATTTCACAATTCCGTGAGCATATAAAGAAACAACGGTATAAGCTCCTAAACATCCGGGAATTACTCCCATAAAAGCAGCAAATACTAATTGTAAAAAAGGTGAATCTTTTAAGTGCTTAGCCCAGTTACCACGTGATTTAACATTTAAAAATTCGATTATCAGCATCATTACCAGAACAAAGCTGGTAATCATAATCGACTGTTTAATGATGGGGACTAAAATAGCAAGAAATGTTTCCATAATGCAAAACTAAACTAAAATTCATATCTAATACAAATACATATTTAAAATACCAAAAAATAGCTATATTTTCAAATATTTTAACAGCTATAACATAAAACGCCAAACCAAATAAAACACGCTAAACAAACTCAGAAAAACCATTCCTATCCACGCATAAACCAATAACCATTTTTTAGGTTTTAAATCTTCCGGAAAATGCGAATGGGTAACAGCTTTATAATTTAAAATTGCTAAAACCGGTGCTGCAACAAAAGAAATAGTGGTCGCCATATCTATAATAAAACGCATAGATTGACCAAAATAAATCAGCAATGCCAATGTTCCAAAAATAGTAATCAACATCCAAGTCGTATAAGGAAGCATACTCTTTTTGTTTTTCATTTTCAGAGCAGGAAACAACAATTCTGTTGTAGGCTGCATCACTCTTGGATAAGCATCAAGAACAGTAACCGTTGTAGAAAACATAGTTGTTAAAGCTGCAATAGCAATAAGCCAATATGCCCAATTACCCAAAGATGTTGTATACATATTGATAAGCTGTCCGGCAAATTCTACACCATTAGCCGAAAGCTCTTTTCCCGAACCATACATAACAAAAGCGCCTAAAGATACAAATCCCATAGCAAGAAAAGCAGTACCTATATAGCCAAAATTAAAATCAAACAAAGACTCTTTTAAAGTGGGTTTATGTCCGCTAAGTTCAAACTTAGCAACTGTCCAGCTTGAATGCCAAGTTGAAATATCAATGGGTCCCGGCATCCAACCCACTAAAGCAATTAAAAAAGCTAAATCTGTTGCATTACTCCAATCAAAACTTGGGGCATCAACAGTTTTAAGATCAAATGCGGCTATTACTGCTATTAAAGTAGAAACGGTAAGAGTTATAATAATTATCTTGATTATTTTATCGAGAGCTGAAAATTTTCCGCTTAATAAAACAAACATGGTAAAAAATAGTATTATAGCAGTTAAGCTATTAGCACTAAGTGTAATACCAAAAATATTCCCCAACAAAGCCGCTGTAACTACGGTAACGGCTGCCTGCAATGCAAACATAGTGCTTACGGTTAACAGAGCAAATATTCCAAGAGCCCATTTACCTGTTTTATAATAGCCGTGCACTAAGGATTTCCCTGTTGCAGTTGCATAGCGAGGAGCAAATTCGAAAAACGGATACTTTATAACATTAGCAGCAATTACCACCCAAATCAATTCAAAACCATAACTGGCTCCTGCTCTTGTAGATTGCACCAAATGAGAAACTCCCACAGCAGCTCCGGCATACAACAATCCCGGACCGAGAGTCTTCAACAAAACTTTTATGTTCATTATTGATTAATTTAAATTGGTATCACTTAGAATTCCAGTTCTAAATTCAAATTATCTTTTAATTTTTTCAAGTTAGGATTTTTCTCCACCATAGCCTTATATCTTTCGGCAGGCTGAATTATTCTCACACTATTTCCGTTTTCAATAATTTTAATATCAGACTTTAATTTATAATTATTTAAACGAACTCTAAGCAGTTTCATCAATTCAAACTTTTTCTCATCTAAAACACTTTTTTGAGCATCGTTATGAACTCGTAATTCAATTATAAAACCGTCTCTAAGTACCGCTTTATTTGTTTTTAATGTAGCATATAAACCCTGATTATGTTTAATGCGGTCTAAAAAAATATTGAATACCTTATCTAAATCATCCTGAGTAAATTCATCGGCAATATCTTCCTTACCAATCATATACGCATCAGGATTAACATCTTCCAGTTTAGAATTCTCTTCAGCTTTTATTGAAACTCCCAAGCCAATTCCTTTTGGCATACGCTTTACGGAAGTAGTTGATTCTTCAACTTTTGTTTGAGAAGGAACAGCCTGTTCTTTTATTTCGGGCTCAGATATTTTTGTACTAACCACAGTATCCTCTTTAGCCTTTTTCTCTATAACGGGGGCTACATATGGTTTTTTTTCTTCAATAGATGGTGGCGATGCTATTCTTTCTTTCGCTTTCTTCTGTACGGGTAATGCAGGGATTTGTTCTTTAGAAACTGACTCTGATATACCACTTCCCAAAGCTACCATTTGCATTAAGGTAAGCTCAATTAACAATCGTTTATTATTACTTGCCTTATAATTTACATCGCATTGAGTATTCAAATCTAAAGCTTTAAGCAAAAAGGCTGAAGAAAATTTATTTGAATTATTGTAATATCTTTTCCTAATAGATGCCGATGTTTCGAGCAAATCAATAGTTTTCGCATCTCTGCTTACCAACAGATTGCGCAGATGTTCGCCTAATCCTATTAAGAAATGCTGACCATCAAATCCACGCTCAATAATATCATTGAAAATAACTAAAACAGAGCTTATATCTCCACTTAAAAACTGGTCAGAAATTTTAAAGAAATAATCATAATCTAAAACATGAAGATTCTCTACTACCTTTTGGTAAGTCACATTTCCTGATGTAAAACTCACTAATTGATCGAAAATAGACAATGCATCGCGCATGGCACCATCAGCCTTTTGAGCTATCAGGTGCAAAGCTTCTTCATCGGCTTGCACATTCTCTTTCTCGGCAACAAAGGCCAAATATTTGGCAATATCAACAACATTTATACGCTTAAAATCAAAGACCTGACAACGCGATAAAATTGTAGGTATAATCTTATGCTTTTCGGTCGTTGCCAAAATAAATTTAACATAAGGAGGTGGCTCTTCTAATGTTTTAAGAAATGCATTAAAAGCCGCTTGCGAAAGCATATGCACCTCATCAATAATATATACCTTGTATTTACCTACCTGAGGCGGAATACGAACTTGTTCTACCAAACGACGAATATCATCAACAGAATTATTCGAGGCAGCGTCAAGCTCCATTATATTAAACGAAGCATTCTGATTAAAAGAAAGACAAGATTCACACTCATTACAAGGCTCAATTACATCAGGGTTATTTTCTAAATCGAGATTCAGACAATTAATTGTTTTAGCAAATATACGTGCCGAAGTAGTTTTACCAACTCCACGCGGACCTGTAAACAAATATGCCTGAGCTAAATAATGATTTTTAATGGCATTCTTTAATGTATTTGTGATCGCTTTTTGACCTACAACCGTATCAAAAGTTGCCGGTCTGTATTTTCGTGCCGAAACGATAAAATTTTCCATGAAAATCTTTTAAATATTATACTGCTTTAATCTTCAAAAATAAGAAAAATAATGCTACAATAATTGGTTTGAAACAATTTATCGAATACAAAATACTTTGCTAACACCATTAAAAAGACTTCAAAAAAGCGATATGTTAAAAAAAACATATTGATTAGTAAATTGCTTTTATGATACTTGTAATATTGCTACTTTTGTGCTTCAAATTTTCAACATGATTAAACAAGAAGAAGCATTTAAAATTTTAAAACAATCTGTTTTTAAACTGGGAACAGAATTAATTCCATATCAAAATAGTTTAGGCAGAATTTTAGCCGAAAATGTATATTCAGATATGGATATGCCACCTTTTAATAAATCGGCTGTAGATGGCTACGCTTGTCGTAAGCAAGACTTAGGAAACGATTTGGAGCTTCTCGAAATTATTCCTGCCGGAATAGCTCCCACCAAAAGTATTGGATCAAATCAATGCTCTCAAATTATGACAGGAGCGGAAGTTCCTGAAGGTGCCGACACTATTATTATGGTTGAACATACCGAAACAATAAATAAAAAAATAAGGTTCGTTCATAGTAAAACAAACTCGAATATTTGTGCTATTGGTGAAGACATAAGAAAAGCTGATTTAGTACTTGAAGATGGAACATTAATTAAAGCACAACAAATTCCTGTTTTAGCTTCTGTTGGAAAGGTATTTATCCACGTTTATCGTCAACCAAAGGTAGCTGTTATTTCAACCGGTGATGAGTTAGTTGAACCACATATTATCCCACAAACTTCGCAAATAAGGAATAGCAATGCAGCACAGCTGATGGCTCAACTTAAACAATTAGGTTTGGAAGGACGTTATATTGGTATTGCTAAAGATAGTCCGGAATCTACCCGAAAAATGTTAGAAGAAGCTCTTGACAGTAGCGATATTGTTTTACTCTCAGGTGGCGTTTCTATGGGCGAATTTGATTTTGTCCCTGCAATTCTCGAAGAAAAAGGTATCAAAATACTATTTAAAAGTTTGGCTGTGCAACCCGGCCGACCAACTGTTTTTGGAAAAAAAGAAGGTCAGTTCTTTTTTGGACTTCCCGGAAATCCTGTCTCTTCCTTTGTACAATTTGAATTATTGGTAAAACCATTAATTTATAATTTGATGGGATACGATTTTAAACCTCTATCATTAAAAATGCCTATGGGTGTTGAATATACCCGTAAAAAAGCTAAGAGAAAATCTTATATTCCGGTTTATTTTAACGAAAATAGCGAAGTAATACCGGTAGATTATAATGGTTCCGCTCATATCCATTCCTATGTTAAAGCCGATGGAATGATTTATATAAACATAGGCGAAACAACACTAAAAAAAGGACTTATAGTTGATGTACGACAGATTTAATAGAAAAATTAACTACTTACGCATTTCTGTTACCGACCGTTGTAATTTACGTTGCGTATATTGCATGCCGGCCGAAGGCGTAGATTTAATATCGCATAAAGATATTTTAAGCTTCGAGGAGATTGTAGACTTTACAAAAAAAGCCGTTGCTGATGGTGTTGATAAAGTTAGAATTACGGGAGGAGAACCACTTGTAAGACACGATATTATTAAACTAATTAAAAGTATCGGAGAAATTAAAGGCATTAAAGATTTTGGAATGACTACCAACGGAATACTTCTTCCAAAATATGCTGAACAATTAAAAGCCGCAGGCTTGATGCGAGTAAATATTAGTTTAGACACTATGAATCCGCAACGTTATAGGGAAATTACACGATTGGGAAATATTGATGATGTTTTTGCCGGTATTGAAGCAGCTAAAAAAGCTGAATTATTTCCCATCAAGATAAATTGCGTTATAAAAAAATCGCGCTATGAACCCGATGCCGTAGACGTTACTGAATATTGTAAAGCTAAGGGATTAGAAATCCGGTATATACACGAAATGAATTTGGAAACAGGCGAATTTTCAATAGTAGAAGGTGGCGAAGGTGGCGATTGCAAAAACTGTAACCGCTTAAGATTAACAGCTAACGGAAATGTAATGCCCTGTCTTTTCTCCAATTTAGCTTATAATGTCAGAGAACTAGGTATAGAAAAATCTATAGACGAAAGTTTAAAAAATAAACCCAAAAGCGGAACGACTAATCATATTAACCATTTTAGTAATATTGGAGGTTAATTAGAACTTAGGATTTAAAATTACATTTATGGAACTATCGCATATCAATAAAGAAGGTAAAGCCAATATGGTGGATGTAGCCAACAAACCCGACCAGAGCAGAACAGCACGCGCTCAAGGCTTTATTCGTTTACAAAAAGAAACCTTAGCTTTAATTGCAGAAAACGGATTAAAAAAAGGAGATGTATTAACCGTAGCTGAAATTGCAGGTATTCAAGGTGGTAAAAAAACCAACGAACTTATTCCTCTCTGTCATCCTTTAATGATTACAAAAATAGATGTTAAAACCGAAATCCTTAAAGATGGTGTTAGAGTAGAAAGTTTTGCAAAATGCATTGGAAAAACCGGTATTGAAATGGAAGCACTAACGGCTGTTAACATTGCTTTACTAACCATTTACGATATGTGCAAGGCTGTTGATAAGCAAATGACAATGGATGGTATTGAATTACTTGAAAAAGTGAAAGAGGATTTATAAATATGGTCAAAACATCCAAATGTTATCATTTGACATTTGACCCTTAGACATTTTCGAGTCCCAAATGCTGCCTTCCCCACTCAAAAGCAGCTATAGCTGCAGCATGCGAAACATTCAAAGATAATGTTTTACCTATAAGTGGAATATATACAGTTTTAGAAACCTTATTTAAACATTCTTGGGCAATCCCAAAGCGTTCATTTCCGACGAGTAAAACACATTTTTCGGGTAATGATGTTTTATACAAATTACTAGCTTTAGTGCTGGTTTCTACTGCAACTATTTCAAAATCTTCAGGAATTTGTGATTTAAAAACCTCGGGCTTACAAAAAGAATAATCGACAGATTTTAAGCTAGAATGAGCAACTCTAGCAATTTTTTTCGCCTTAAATATAGTTTCACTTTGTATAAATAAAACCTTACTGATACCAAGATTCCCTGATAGTCGAATCAGAGCACCAACATTTTCCGGAGTTCTGAGTTCGTAAGCTGCCAATATTAAATTTGAGGCATTTCCAAACTTATTTTTAGTCTTTGTATTAAAAAACTCTACGGAATTGGCATATTTATTATCCATCAAGAATATTTAATTATTCCGGTCAATCAAAAATTATATAAGGAAGACCATTACTTAAACAAAAAAAGAAGACATCAACCAATGCCTTCTAAATTTATCCAAAAGAAATCAGCGAATTATTTTCTTCCGTTAAACTCGTCAGAAACAGTTAATTGCGCTCTTCCTTTAGCTCTTCTACGAGCTAAAATCTTACGACCGTTTTTAGAAGCCATACGCTCTCTAAAACCATGTTTATTTTTTCTTTTGCGAACTGAAGGTTGATATGTTCTCTTGCTCATAGCTTATTCTTGTTTTTTCGGACTGCAAAATTACAGTCTTTTTTCAGAATTACAAATCTTTCTATCTAATTTTTGAAAAATAATCAGGCTATCGAAAAAACGATAACCTGATTAGCATTTAAAATTATTTTTTAGGAATATTTTTCAAAGTTTCAACTGTAAAATCCCAGAATTTCTGAACACTCTCAATATTTACTTTTTCATCGGGAGAGTGAGGGAAACGAATAGTTGGTCCAAAGGAAATCATATCCCAATTAGGATAAACACCACCTAAAAGTCCACATTCCAGACCGGCATGAATAGCAGTAACTTTTGGGATAACACCATATTTGTTATTGTAAATATCGCTCATCGCTTTCAATATTGGAGAATCAACATTTGGTTTCCATCCCGGATATTGACCATCAAAGACAATTTTAGCTCCGGCTAATTGAAATACACTTTCAATCATATTTTCTAAATCTTGCTTTGCAGAATCTACAGAGCTACGAATTAGAGTTAAAACATTTATCTTACCATTTCCTGATTTTACAATAGCTAAGTTATTAGAGGTTTCTACCAATCCTTCCATATTATCGCTCATTCTGATAACACCATTAGGAACGGCATATACCGCATTAAACAATGCTGTTTGAGTAGCAGAATCAATTAAGCTTTCAGGAAGATCGGCAGCTTCAACATCAAAAGTCATAAAAGGCTCTGTTTCCGAAAGCTCTGCTTTAAATACATCGCCACAAGCAGTAACATAGGCTTCAAATTCGCCGGCTTTATCAGCAGGAACAACAACAGTTGCAAAAGATTCGCGAGGAATAGCATTCCTTAAACTACCGCCATCAATAGAAGCCAAACGCAAACCGAATTTCGTTGCAGATGAACGTAAAAAACGATTTAATAGTTTATTTGAATTCCCACGTTGTAAAGGAATATCAACACCGGAATGACCGCCTTTTAAACCTGTAAGAGCAAGTTTATAAGCTTTAAATCCGGTAGGAACAGCTTCCTCGGTATATGTAAATTCGGCATTTGCATTTGTACCACCGGCACAACCGATATACAATTCACCTTCGTCTTCCGAATCCATATTTATTAAAATATCGCCTTTCAACACATCGCCTTTCAATCCAAAAGCACCTGTCATACCTGTTTCTTCGTCGCAGGTAAATAAAGCCTCTATAGGACCATGTACCATATCAGTGGATTCTAAAACAGCCATTGCAGCGGCAACGCCCATTCCATTATCAGCACCTAAAGTTGTTCCTTCGGCAGTTACCCAATCACCATCAACAACAGCATTAATTGGATCTTTAGTAAAATCGTGATCTATATCAGAATTTTTCTGAGGAACCATATCTAAATGCCCTTGCAAAATGACACCTTTACGATCTTCCATTCCGGGAGTTGCAGGTTTACGGATTATAACGTTTCCAACTTCATCTTTAAAAGTTTCTAATCCAAGGCTATTACCATAATTTACCATAAAATCTTGGATACGATCTTCAAATTTAGATGGACGAGGTATTTGTGTTAAACTATAAAAATGTTTCCAAATTACTTTTGGTTCCAGATTTAAAATCTCTTTACTCATATGTTTATGTTTTTAAATTTATCTTAAATTATTAAGATGCTAAATTAGCAAATAATTTAGGATTTGAATGTCATACATTCTTTAAAAACTAAGCATTTAACGTTTTTTAAATAGAGATATTTATAAACGAAAAAATAAACGATTTTATAAACGCATATTCAAATGTGAAAACTCTAAATCCAACGAAAGCTGTCTTATTCTCTTTTCATTAAGAAGAGCCTTTACAATAAAAAAGCTAAAGAAAATAGCAATATGACACATTACCGAAGGCATTGAACCTTGATAGGTCGGCAAAAAAGCTGTAATTAAAATACTGGGTATAATAAAAACCACAGAACCTATCACAAAATTACCAATTAATTGACGTTTTCTGAGATCAGGGGTAAACACCATATTACGAACAGCCATAATAAGCATGGTAAACAAACCTAATTGATAATAAAGTCCGTAAAACTGATAAAGGATATCAGCGTGATAATAGGTAGCAAAAAACTGCTGACAGCTTAATAATACAGCAGAAGTTGGTTTAGATAAAAAATATGTAATAAAGAAGAGGGCACTACCAAGAAAAGCAAATGTAATATAGCGTTGTGTTTTTGATTCTTTTGGAGAACTTAAATAAGCAAAATACACTCCCAAAGCAGGCAACATAGTAATATCGGCAAAAGACAAACGAACTAAAAAAGAATGCCCCGGAAACATACAATTAAAAGCCTCTAATAACTGATAAGTTCCCAAGAAAAATAAGATTGAAGTTATACTCTTCAGATGACTTCCGCTTTGTTTAAAGAGCAAGAAGAAATAGATAAAGGCAAATATTTCAATCAAACCCGTAAAAAGAGCTAAATATGGCGAATAAGCGTTCATTTTGATATTTTAAGTTGTTTATAATGCCGGGCAAAATTATAAAATAATCAATTCGTATGAAAATAATCCGAAAAAATACGAATCTACAAACCTCCGTCAGGAAACCGGAATCAAATTAAGCTTAGTATTGTGACTTATTTTGTATGTAAAATCAAGCTTAATCGGAATATTATTTGACATAAAGCAAAAGAGCCGACTTAAATAATAAGTCGGCTCTTTTAAATATTTTAAAGAAATTACTTTTTAATATTTGGTAATTCCAAACCGTAACCTTTTTTCTTGTCATCTGCTTTTAACATAAAAGCAACTAATACTGCTAATATTCCAAACGCCGTAAATATCAGCATAGGAACAGTATAATTGTACGATATATTTTCACCCGCTGCTTTAGCAGCAGACACTCCGGGATTTGTCTTATCTAAAACAATACCTATAAGCAATGGTACACCCATTAAACCCCAATTCTGAATCCAAAAAATTAATGAAAATGCAGTACCCAATTGTTTTTCAGGAATAATTTTAGCAACCGAAGGCCACATTGCTGAAGGAACTAAGGATAAAGCAACACCTAATAAGATAACTAATACAACAGCAACCATCCAATGATTAAATACAGGCAAGGAGAATATACCGTGAATAATCACAAGCATAGTAGCTCCAATAATCATTATAGTGGCTCCTTTACCTTTTTTATCATAAATACCACCAAAAAGAGGAGTTAAAAATAATGTTCCCAAGGGTAATAAGCTAGGGATTAGTCCTGCTAATTCTTGACTAACATGATATTTATTTACCATTAAATCGGCGGCATATTTTAGGAATGGAAAGACTGATGAATAAAATAAAACACAAAGAAGTGCAATAAGCCAAAAGCCTTTGTTCTTTACAATTAGCAATATATCACTAAACTTAAATGGATCATCAACAACAACTTCACCTTCTACTACTTCCGAAGCATCTAATTTTTTATCCATAAAAGTATAAAAGATAAATGCGATAAAGCCTGCGACTAATAAAACAAGAGCAAAAGCAATTGGAGCGGAAATTGAATCGTTGAAATAAGTAGCAATAGGAACGGGAGCAGCCATAGCCAATAATGTTCCTAATCTGGCAACAGCCATTTGCATGCCCATAGCCAAAGCCATTTCGTAGCCTTTAAACCACTTTACAATAATTTTTGAAACCGTAATTCCCGCAACTTCTACACCAACGCCAAAAATAGCAAATCCAATAGAAGCTATAACCACTTGAGATTTCCAACCAAAAATCATTGCGTCAGGTGCAAAAGTAGTCGAAATAGCATAATATTTTATACTCGCTCCAAGAACCATAACTCCAGAAGCCATAACTCCGGTAAATCTAACACCCATCTTATCAAGAATAATACCTCCCAAAATAAGCATTATGAAAAATACATTTAACCAACCATAAGCACTAGTAAAAACGCCATAATCGGTACTCGTCCACTTTAGTTGAGATTCCAACATAGGCTTAAGAGGAGACATAATATCAGTCAACATATAACCTGCAAACATGGTAATGGAGATAATCCCCAAAGCAGTCCACCGGGCAACCTTTGAGTCTCTTAATGATTGTTTAATTACTTCTGTCATATTCTATTTTTTTTATAATTTTCAAGCGGCTAATGTAGTAATTTTTTGTGGATGCAGGCGCATTCAATAAATTTGAAACAAACAAATAACAAGATTATTTTGACATATATTATCTGTATCTATCAATATAAATGAATTACCTTTTTTGTTTCAAAAAACTCTTCATCAAAGATTTGCGAAAGTTCAAAAATCTTGTATTTCTTATTGGTATGTGCTATTTCTTCTAAAACATCTCCTCCTTTAATATAAAGTATTCCATTACGGAGCTTGTTTTTTTGCTTTTTAGAAATATTATGTTCTACCCAAGGAAGAAAATCGGGTAAATTGGTAACGGCACGACTAACAATAAAATCAAAACGAATCTTTTTTACATTCTCAGCTCGTTTTTGCTCTGCTCTTACATTTTTTAGTCCAAGCTGATTAATTACATCTTGTACAACTTTTATCTTTTTACCAATGGTATCTATCAAATAGAAATTAGTTTCTGGAAACAAAATGGCTAAGGGGATTCCGGGAAATCCACCACCGGTTCCAACATCCATAATTGTAGTGCCGGGAACAAATTTTATAACTTTCGCTATTGACAAAGAATGTAAAAAATGGCGTTCAACCAAATTATCCATATCGTTACGACTAATCAGATTAATTTTTGAATTCCAATCCAAATAAAGCTCTTTTGCTTTCTTAAACTGATTTAGTTGTAGCGGACTTAAATTGGGGAAATATTTTGTTATAAGCTCAATGGAGTTTTGCATTTGGCAAAGATAAAAAAAGAAAGTGAAAAGATGCTTCTCTTCGTTCAGCATGACGGCTGTGTTCTCGCCTCCTTTTCTCCCTTTCCCCTCGTCTCCCTTTCTCCCTCTCTCCTTTTATATCAAGACGAAAGAACAGACTATTCCTCTTCTTCATTTTGCCATGACGCAAAACGAAGCAAAAAGTCTAGGACAATCGATGGCTTTCCAGCCTCTGCCGTAATGATGATTTTTTAACGCCATTCTTGGTAAAATAATTGACTAAAGTAGTTCAGAGTTTTTCGCTTTATTTAAAATTCAGTTTTTTATTTCCAAACGTATTCAATGTCATTATTTTAAAACGCAAGCGGTATGGCGAAAAATCAATCATTCCGTCATTCACCGCTCCCGCCGGCCTCCACGATTGTCCAAGCCACCCACATAACTATCGGTTCAATACTCTCAACTACTCACCATCATTTTATTTTCTATCCTTTTTTTATCAAATCGAAAGAGGCAGGAGAAGCTTAGAGAAACGGTGAAGTTTACAGCTTGCCTGTAAAATCACACCGCTGAACTTAGCTTATCCAACGAAGTCGTTGCAGATAAAAAACAGCCTTGATCCTTCCTGCATGCCTTGGCAGACAGGTATTTCTTTCGTATCAAGACGAAAGAATAGACTATTCATCCTCTTTCTTATTTTATCACCAAAAACAAAAAAGATGCTTCTCTTCGTTCAGCATGACGGCTGTGTTCTTGCCTCCTTTTCTCCCTTTCCCCTCGTCTCCTTTTCCCTACTCAACCTCAACCTCAACCCTTGTCCGTCCCCTGACGGATCAACCTTATCACTTCCACATTATCAACATCCTCACATTAATATCTTTCTTCTTTCAGAGCAATTACAACTTATATATTGCCTTATTTTGTATTATAAGATTGATATTATGCAAAAATCCTTAAGCTTTTTTTTCGCCTTATTACTCTCGGTATCGGCTTTAGCGCAAACAGACCGTGAAGCTTATATAAAAAAATATAAAGCTACCGCAGTTAAAAAAATGAAAGAACATGGCATTCCGGCAAGTATAACATTGGCACAAGGAATTTTGGAGTCAGGTGCAGGAAAAAGCAGTCTTGCCATTAAAGCCAATAATCATTTCGGAATAAAGTGCCATAAAGACTGGAAAGGCAAAACATTTATTATGGACGATGATAAAAAAAACGAGTGTTTTAGGAAATATAAATCTGCCGACCAAAGTTTTGAAGATCACTCTAAGTTTTTAACTACTCGTGACCGTTATGCTTTTTTGTTTGAATATAAAATAACCGACTACAAAAAGTGGGCACGCGGTTTAAAAAAGGCCGGTTATGCCACCAACCCCAAATATGCACAAATGCTTATTAAAGTCATTGAAGAAAATAATCTCAGTCGCTTTGACAAAGTCAAAAATTACAAAGATTTAGTAGACGAAGAAGCAAGTGTCGCAGTATCTAAAACAGATTCTAAATACCCCGAATATTTAGATAAATCAACAGAAGATTTCCATCCCATATCCATATCTTCTACAAATAGAATTATTTATGAAACTAATGGCGTTCAATATGTTTTGGCTCTACAACAAGACAGCTGGAAAGTAATAGCCGAAGAGTTTGGTTTTTATACTAAACAAATACTCGACTTTAATTCCGCTAACAAAAAAACACCTCTAAATCCCGGCGATCGCGTTTATATTGAAAAGAAAAATAAAAAAGCTGATGTTTTATATCACATCGTTCAAGAAGGTGAAACTTTACAAGGTATTAGTCAGAAATATGCCGTTAGAACAAAATTCATCAAGAAGCTAAATAAAATAAAACGAAACGAAGATTTAATTGCAGGACAACGATTAAAACTGAGATAGACTGCAATAATATTCTAAAAAATTACCAAAATAGTCCTTATTCCCACACACTTTCCATTTATTGGAATAATATTCCATTATATACATCACATTTAGTAAGGAATTATATTGACTAATCCTAAATATGGACATACTTTTGTAGTCAGCTTGGAGATTTGCATTTAAAACTAAAGCATAGTAAGCACAATAGCAAGCTCCGAACTTGGAAAAAAGGATTAAATATTACGGTTGTTTAACCACATTAAACCGTAAGCAAAAACATAAAAAGATGAAGAACTCAATCAATATTATTTGGAGAGATACCATCAAATCCTTTGGTCTCAGTCTAAGCTTAATCATTCTACTGATTACCACCCCCTCTTTCGGACAAACAGTAAATAATTTTAAATCTTCTTCTCCAAATGGCGAAAACATCATCATATCGATGATGGAAAATACCATTCCTAGAAAAAACAGTTATATTCAGATTTATAACGCTGATGTTAATATAATAAATCTGGAAAACTGGAGTCTAATTGCTATTGCTAACGGAAATGAAGTTTGCACTTGGAGCTTAAGCGGAACTATTAAACCCGGAGAAAGCAAAACAGCCGGAAGTAATAGAAATAGGAATTTTAGTCCCGACTTTACTAATTCTTCGTGGAAGAATGGTAACAACAAATGGGATGGTAAAGACGAT
Source organism: Bacteroidales bacterium (assembly GCA_021157585.1). Classification (NCBI taxonomy): domain Bacteria; kingdom Pseudomonadati; phylum Bacteroidota; class Bacteroidia; order Bacteroidales; species Bacteroidales bacterium. The sequence goes on from JAGGWH010000139.1 coordinate 29,279, forward strand.
GGTGCTAAACTCTACTATAACAGTAATTTAATTGACAATGCCTACAGCACTACAAACTGGAGTGACGGCGTTTTACTAAGAAATGAAGATATCGGAAATGCAAACACAAACTTTACCGAATCGGAATGGAGTACTTATTCCACTTCTTTTGACGAAACATCTCACAACTGCCGATTACCAATTATTGATATTGGACCGGGATTATGGAGTGAGCTAACTACCGACTTTGCAAAAGGAGCAAGTTATAATATTAAAGGAGATGTAGAAGTAGATATTGCCAATCCTGCCGAATGTTATTCTATCTATATTCAAAAAGATAATACGCTATCCGTAAGACCATTAGCAGCACTAACCATAAATAAAAACTTAAATAATTATGCCGGCAATGCAGCATTTACCATAAAAGCTAATAGCAGCGGAAGCGGATCGGTAATAATTTACGGCATTAGCGACAACGGCACTATGGAACAATATTTTGACGATATTAAACTACAAAATTGGAAATTTATTTCCTCTCCGGTCAGAAATGCCAAATCGGCCATATACGAGAACGATTACCTGATGTATTATTACGAACCTCAAATGCGCTATGTAAGCATCACTCCTTCCAATGTTAGTTTAAAAGTTGGCAGAGGATATGCGGTAAAAAAATCTCAAGATAGTATAGAAAAATACGAAGGAATATTCAATAGCGGAGAAGTTAAAATACCAACGCTAACCAACACTCTCGGCGTCCCTTATTCAACAGACGGATATAGCGGCTGGAATCTGATAGGAAACCCTTATACATCTTCTATCGACTGGGACAAAGTTGAGCTTCCTTCCAAAGTAAACGGACAAGTGAGTGTTTGGGTAATGCATACCGAAAACGGCGAAACAGTTTACGACTGGAAAGTGTGGGTAAAGAGCTTTTGGAGCATATTTGGTTTTGGTGATCCCGAAGCTCATTATATAGCTCCGGGCGAGGGCTTCTTTGTATTCTCAAACGACATGGAAAATATAAGTTTCGACAGCTCCGTTCAGCTTCATCATTTTACCGAAAACAACACCAAAAATGTTCCCACTCCCGTACTAAACGAAGCTATGGAAATTAAAGCAAGCGGAAATAATTTTAGCAGCAGTTTTTATCTCAGATTCTTAGACGACGCCAAATTCGATTTCGACCCTCAATTAGATGCTTTTAAAAGACTTAGCGAATCAAAAAAATTACCTCAGATTTATAATAAACTGGAAGAGACAATTTTAGCCGCAAACAGCATTCCTCATCCTGCCGAAGATGATATTCTTCACTTAGCCTTTACTTGCGGAACAGAAGGAGCCTATAAATTAGATTTTATTGGAATAGACGGATTTGATTACGAACAAAATTTTTACCTAAAAGACAATATTAGTGGAGAGATTACAAACCTTCGACAAGAACAAACTATAGAGTTTAACTATAAATTTAGCGACCCCGAAAATCGATTCGACCTTTTATTTGGCTTAGTAAGCGGAACCAACGATTTAGAGAAAGATAAATTTGGAACCAATATCTATCAATCTGCCGGAAATATTTATATAAAAACCAACTATCCGCAAAAACAAAATCTTAAAGTTGAAATAAAAAATTTATTAGGACAAAGCGTTTATTCCTCCAAAACTATTAACGATTTTACAAACGGCAAAGATCTAAATCTACCAAATGCCACTTACCTTGTTAGTATTATTGATAAAGACTACTATCTGACTAAAAAAGTGGCTGTTTACAAATAAAGTCGGAGTGCGATTTAATTTTCTATATTTTTAGTCGAAGGCGACTTTAAGTCGCGCCCCGACTAATAAAAAAAGGTTGTTTATAAATAGGTATTATTGTGCATAAATAGTTTAAAACCTATGAAGTTACTCTAAGATTTGATTGTAAATTTGTAACTGAAGAATTCTGTTTATAAGACTCCGATATTTGCGGACTCTTAACATGTACTAACCTGATAAACAATCTATTATAGCAATAGTTTTGTTCTCGGGTTTTATTGTTTTAAATAGAACTTGAACATTAAAAATATATGCGATGCAAACAAATTATTATTCCATACTTTCTTCTAAAATTGTTAAGAAACCATGGCTTATGGTTTTTTTGGTTTTTTTCAGCACTCTTTTCTTTACGGCAAATTTAAAGGCACAGACACTTTTAGACAATTATGATGGTACTGATGACCTTACTTACACAACGGAAGGAACATGGTCTATTACCGGTGGACAATACGAGGGACAAAACGGAGGAGCTTCAACCCCGGAACATAGCTACGCTTCTTATGATCTTTCAAATTCTTTTTCCGGCTACATTTTGGACAAAGCAAACACCAATACTTGGTTTGGATGGATAGACTTAAATAATGATGTGGTCTCAGGATGGGGTTCTACTAATAAATCTGCAGGAATGGTTTTAGCCGCAAACTCTTCAGATTTTAACGCCACGACAACAAGCGGTTATGCTGTTGTACTTAGAAATAATCCTGACGAATTAGTCATTATCCGTTTTGATAATGGGATTACTTCAGGAGCAACCAACTTGCCAGATAATTCTACAGAAATAGTTTCCAGTGGTTACACTTATGCCGATTCTGACAATGGTGTAAACTTTTTTGTAGAATACCTTAGCGATGGCACTTGGAAAATTTCTTACTTGGCTGGCGCAAAACTCTCAGATGCAAATGCTGTTGACAAAGCTCAATACACCGGTGGTGATGACACTTCATTAAGTGCTGAAGAAACCTATACGGGTTCTACTTATAAATATGCAGGCTGGGTTTACGCACATGGAAGCACAACCAATACATCATATTTTGATAATTTTGGTGCTAGTTATACCGATAATTTACCACCTGTTGCAACTTGGGATCCTGCTGATGGAGATATTGGAGTAGCTGTTGATGGAGATATAACGATTACTTTTAACGAGGCCATTCAAAATACTGATGGAAGTGCAATAACAGACCTTAGCACTCTCATTACACTTAAATTAGATGATTCAGGTGGTGCCGATGTGAGCTATTCTGCAACTATAGATGGGACAAATACCATAATCACAATAACTCCTGATGTAGATTTAACCAACTCTCAGCTGTATTATGTTGCCATAGCAGCTGTTGAGGATGCAAACGGAAACGAAACCTCTGGGGAAAGTATTTCTTTTACAGCTATTGGACCTGAGCCAACTAATGATCCTAATGATAAGAGTATAACGGATATTACTCATATAGATATTACCATTAACTGGAG
>JAGGWH010000140.1 GCA_021157585.1 Bacteroidales bacterium
TGAATCTGCTTCATGTTCACTATGAATACAAAATGATTATTGTTGTCCACATCCCACATCATTATCAGTACTATGACCAAAACACATATTTTTTTCAGGAAAATATTCACCGATTTATCTCACACCTTCGCTCTCACTATCATGAGTAATGAAGCTTAGCCTGCAATAAAAAGTCAATAGTAAAAGAAGATATTCTTGTAAAAAGGTTTATGTAGAAAATAAGACATCACAAAGAGAGCAAAGAACATCGTTGGGTGGGAGACTTCTCGGCTTTTGTTTTAAATCGTTTTACCCTACTAACCCTCAGAGTTTCTTTTCTCTTTTCACCAGATATAAATTCTGAAATTTTCTCCTACTTAGCAGACTTTAGTCGGTAATACATAATAATTATAGAAGTCTTCAAATATGGATACACTAAAAATACAATCAACATCATTGTCGAGTTTCTTAAAATAATATATAGAATTTTATACTGAACCTTGACCTGAGACACAGGATTAAAAACTAAGTTATAATAGAATTATGGAAAAACGAAATAAGTACAGCCCAGAATTTAAAACGAATCTAGTTATATAAGCTCTCAGGGAAGAAAGAACAATCAGCCAGATTGCAACGGAAAACAAGATAGCTCCGGTAGTGTAATCTACTTGGAATGAACCGAACCAGTGTGTACAAGAAAGAAGTGCCCAAGAAACTCTATCCCATCCAATATGAATATAGCCTAGGACAAACGCATCAATGTTAAATTAGAACAATAAAAAAACCAGAAACTATGTGCATTTAGTGCAAGATTGGTTACTGGAATTTTTGGATGAAATTTGTAGTAATTTAATAAAACCCTCGATATTAAAGGCTTTATCATTAGTATTTACTTTTTCTTCATTTCTAAAGCATTAAATATTGCATCGGTGTCAAAATAAGAGAGAAATTCAGCGAGCGTATCTTCATATTCCCAAGCAAATTCTTTGCGTATTACACGTATACTTTTGTTTCCCATGACAGGTTGAGCAAGTTTGCAAAGAGAAAGGGCCATTTTGTTAATCAAGCTGAAGTTGTTAAAAGCTTTTTTATCAATAGTTGTATTCATGTCTTCCATAAAACTGTAGTCAAGATGCCAATGAAGATTATTTTCAATACCCCAATGCCCACGAATGGCTTGAGCAGAAATTTCAACATCTTTTAAGCTAGTTATGTAGTATCGTGTTTCAGTTGATTCTGAGCCATTGATTACATCACAAGTGTATTTCTCATAACAGATGAAGTTGCGTAAATTCTGCCATTCAACCACTCCATTAAAACGATGGTGGGCTTTAGCTAGATAGAAACGTCGAACTTCCAACTTGTTATGAGATTTTTCCGAGGTAGTATAATATGCATCTGTATTACGGATTGATGTCAGTATCTCAGGTGTAAATATGCTTTCTGCTTCTTGCTTAAGGACTCCTTGATTTCCTTTTAAACCACCTACATAATCACCTTTTTGTTGTATGATAGTATTGATCGTTTTCCTTTGTGTATGCAATGCGTCAAAGGTTACGATGCATTTCTTTAAATTCATTGATTTTAAAATTTCCTGAGCAACAGGGATTTCGTTCGTTTTTTTATTGATTACCTTTGAATAGAGACATATTTCGTTGGAAGCATCATAGACGTGAAGCGTCTGTAAATTACGTATTTTTTCATCATAATTGTATTTTCTACCGGTACCCCTTTGTTCCTTTCCATCAACACAGATTTGACGTAAGCCATCATCTTTGATGCCCAATGATTTTTTTATAGCAGCCAGATTTGCAAGAAGAAAGGCGATGGTTGCTTCTTGCAATTGATCCGTATCAATTAGAGAGAATACTCTGCGAAAGGTATCATGGGAAGGAACTCCGTTATTTAGTTTCATAAACTTTTTTAACCATCTTTTTTTCTTTTCAGCAAATAGTGCAATTTCAACCCAAGTTGATGCATTTCCTAGTACTGCAAGAAATGTAATTAAAATAATCTCTTCAAGAGGATAGTCAATCATACCGTTAAGCCTTGAATCATCTACTTTTTGAAATAATTTCAAAAAGCGTCGCAACACTTTTTTTGATGGAATTCCTCCGGTAGGAGGTAGTCCATTTGTAACAATAGCGTCTTTATACGCCATAATAAAGCGGTTTATTTTAGCCATAATGCATCCTCCCATATGATTGAATATTTGGTTGAAAGAGCTAGTAATGATTCAGAGATTTCGGAACGATACAGTTTTTTATTAATGCGAATGAGCGTAACAGAAGAACAATAAGCTTTTATTTTCAGAAAATCATCAGCATAATATTTTAAAACATTATCTTTAATCATTCGAACGCCACGTTCTACGCCTGTAATCTGTGCATCGGTGAATTGGTTAGTAATAATCAGATTACTAAAATGAAAAGATAAATAGGAACGCTTAAAAATTTCATTATCATAAAAACCGTAAATGTACTGGAGAATGGAACAGACATAAACTAAGTCGCCATTTTTTACAAAGGATTTCCGAAGACCTAAATGGATTTTGGTAGTACAACAGAGGATTGCATAAGAAAAACCAAATTCGTAAGTGATAACTGAATTTTCCACTTTATCTCTTGAAGGAATAAGCCCTTCATTTTCAGTAATTCGTCCAAGATAACCATCGCTTACTCTACGGACCTTATTAGTTCCTTTTATGCGTTCAGAATGAGCAGCATAAAGATAATATTTATCACCAACTTTATTTATATAAGTGCCTTTGCTCTTGTTTTTCAGAACCCAACCAGGATAATTTGACATAAAATTAATCCTTTCAAATGTATTACATACTATGTAATACATTATACCGCAAAAAAGGACTAAAATCCACTGTTTCAATATAGTCAATAGGTTTTAGTCAGAAATTGATGCGTTTATCCTACTCGACTTAAAATCGCAGGTTTAGTACCCTAAATGGCACCGTAATTACTGTAAAATATATATGAAAGTGTAGCTAATACATAAATTAGCTGCTACGGGAACAAATAATGCCCAGAAAGTGAAATGATTGAAATGCTGCAGAAAAAAGCCTTCAGATTCAGATTGTATCCGGCAAAAGAGCAAGTCGTATTGATTAATAAAACAATAGGCTGCTCGCGGTTTGTATACAATTACTTTCTTGATAAATGGAATACTGTATACAACATAACCAAAAAAGGACTTTCATATAA
>JAGGWH010000141.1 GCA_021157585.1 Bacteroidales bacterium
AGACAAAATAAATGACTTAAATGTCTTCTAAGCCTTATAATTACTGACTATTTTTGTTGAAATTATTTATTCAAAATATAAGAAATACATTAAACTTAAGATAATTATAAAAAATTATTAAGAATTATGGCAAGGGGAATAATAGATTTAATTCAAGAGAATAAGCGACGTTTTTATGCAGGTGAGATTAGAAATAATTTTTACGAAGAATCTTTTGATTCTGATAAAGAAAGAGGGGGGGCTGTGGTTGTTGATAATATTTCAACAAAGAAAACACAAACTTCATTTTGGAAAAATATAAAAATATACGGACAAAAATTTAGTGACGAACTATTCTACGAGACAGTGAAGTAATTATCAATGATTTTAAACCTATTGTTATAGGTTTTCATTTTAGCATTAATCAACTTTAATAAATAGGTTAGAGTGCTAAGCTAAATTGATTAAATATTTTTTTAGCTCTAATTCATATTTTTTGTAATTTGGGTGACCGTAAGTCTTATACAAAGCTCGTAACCAAATGCTAACAATGAAAAGAACTTTAATTATACTTTTTTCTTTCTTATTCTTTTCCTTATCTGCTCAAAATCAAGAAAATACACATTTAGATAGTTTGTTGACTTTAACGAATAAATATAGTGAAGGTAAACTCGTAGACTTATTTATTGAAATCGCAAAAGCACAAAGTATAAATAATAATATTGAACAAGCACATCGTTCAATTGATGAGGCTATCCGTTTGGCTAAACAAATAAAGTACTCCGAAGGAGTAGGAAAAGCATATCTTACAAAAGGTCTAATTTGTAATCTCAACAATAGTGCACTAAAAGCTGTTGAATATTTTGAAGAATCAAAGAAAATTTTCTTTCAATTAGAAGACAGAAGAAGCTTGGCTCTGGCATCTATGGGTTTGGGAGAAAGTTATGGTCAGCAAAACCATTTTGATAAAGCCAATAAAGCATATGGTGATGCTATTTCTTTTTTCGATTATATTGGTGATTATAAATCATTGGCAGATGCTTATTATAAGTCGGCTACAACTTATAAAATGACTGAAGATTACCGTAAAGCTTTAATTGCGTTTAAAAATGCGGCTGAAACTTATGAGTTGGCTAAAGATGATTACGGGCTTCATCTTACAGAGAATTCTATAGCCATTATAATGTATTATTTGGGTGATTATAAGGGAGCCATCGACTATTGGACAAAGTACGAAAAAGCAATGCGTGAAAAGGAGGATTGGCGTCGTGTAAGTGCTACTCTTACTAATAAAGGATTAATTTATAATCATTGGGCAGCCTACGATGAAGCTTTATCTCTTTTTAACGAAGCACTTGCTTTAGTAGAAAAATCCGGTAAAAGCTCAAATATTGCCGGAATATATAATTCTATAGCTAATGCTTTTCAATATTCAGGAAATGTCGAAAAATCTTTTGAGTATTATCGCAAATCTATTGCCATAGGGGAAAAGTTAGACTCCAAACAAGCGGTATCTATTGGTTTACACAATATAGGTGAACTACATCTGAATCTAGGCAATTCCGATTCTGCTTTATTTTATGTTCAAAAATCTCTGCAAATTGAAAATACTCTTTTTAATAATCGTGGTATAGCTGAAACTAAAGCTACACTTGGAAAAATTTATATTGCTCTAAAAAGATATCGTTTAGCATTTTCTTTTCTTAAGCAAGCAGAAAAGGCTTTTGATAATATTGAAGATATTAGTGGCTTGGCAGATGTTTATCAAAAATATGGTCAGGCATATGCCGAGATAGGGAATGATTCTTTAACAATTTATTATTTAAATAAGAGTACAGAGATTGCTACTAAAATGAATCTGAAAAAAATGCAGGTTGAAAATCATAGATTTTTATCTGATTATTACGAAAAAGTAAATAATTATAAAGCGGCTTTATTTCATCAAAAAATGTTTCACCAGATAAACGATTCTATATTTACTCAAAAAGCGATTGAAAAAACAGTTTATAACACCATAAAACTCGAAAAAGAAGTCCAAGATAAAAAACTTGTAGAAATGCAACATGCTCAAGATGTTATTAGCTATAAGAATAAGATTAAAAATTATATAGTCTATTTTACATTATTTATTTTATTTATTGTTACCACGTTTTTTTATTTACGATTTTCCAGTAATAAACGTTCAACTATTCGTTTAAACGATCAGTATCAGATGGTACTTGAAAGTGAGGAGAAAATTAGAGCCCTTATTGATGCTTCGCACGATATTGTTTTCTTAGTGGATATAAACGGAATAATAGTTTCTGCTAATTCTAAGGCCGAGAAGGTATTACGTAATGGAAATAAATTAGTGGGCAATGATTTTAAGGAAACCGTTCAGCCTTTCTTTCAGAATCAATTCGACCCATATATAACAAGAATTTTAAAAAAGAAAAATACTCAAGAATTTAGTTTGACATCAACAACTAAAAGAAATTACGAAATCACAATTAGCCCTATATTTAAGCATGGAATTGAAATTAGCGGACTTGCCGTTTATATAAGAGATGTTACCGATATTCTTGTTGCTAGAAATGAAAAAAATAAATTAGAAAAACAGCTATTTCAGGTTCAAAAATTAGAATCTATTGGAACTATGGCGGGTGGAGTTGCTCACGATTTTAATAATTATTTGGGTACTATTTTAGGATATAGCAGTATGGGTTACGAAGATTCTGATGATGACTCTACAGCAAAAAGATATTTTAATCAAATTATTTTAGCTTCCAGATCTGCTCAGCATACAGTAAATAAAATATTGACATTTAGTCGTAAAAATGAAGATAAAGAATTAGAACGTGTTAATTTGGTTGATGTAGCCAAAGAAGCTATAGCAATGGTAAATTCGACAAAACCACCGGAGCTCACTTTCAAAACAGACTTTAGTGTTGATTCAATTGAAATATTAGGTAACCATATTGAGATGCAACAGGTTTTTATTAATCTGTTCAATAATGCGTTTCACGCACTAGAGGGAGAAGCTAATGGAGAATTGATATGTAGTCTGAGTAATTCACTATTCAAAAAAGAACATCAGTCTATAATAAATAATTTTAACACTAATAATATCGCAGCTATTTGTGTTAGTGATAGTGGAATAGGAATGACAGATGAAGTATTAAACAGAATTTTTGAACCGTTTTTTACAACTAAGATAGTTGGAAAAGGAACAGGCTTAGGCTTATCTGTTGTTCATGGAATAATTAAAAATCATAAAGGCGAATTATACGTAGAATCTACTGTGGGAAAGGGTTCTGCATTTTATATTTATTTGCCTGCAATATCATAAAAAAAGAAAAAACATGCAGAAAAAAATACTTGTAATTGATGATGACATTCAGTTTAGAATGATGATGGTTGAAATGTTGGAAAGGAAGCAGTTTGTTGTATATAATGCTGCCGATGGAGAAGAAGGAATCAGGATTTGGAAAGATTTACATCCTGATTTGGTTATTACCGATATAATTATGCCTAATAAAGAGGGAATAGAGACTATTCTAGAGTTAAAACGAATAAATAAAGAAGTTAAAATAATTGCTATATCGGGAGGAGGAAGAACAAATGCAAAAGATAATCTACGATCGGCTAAACTTTTAGGCGCATCCTTAATCTTAGAAAAACCATTTGAAAGTTCTGATTTGTTAGATGCTGTCCATAAATTACTTGAAAAGTAAAACGGTAGGCTAAAGAAGAATACAGTATGTTTTACTAATCCTTTTTTGGTTCAACATGTATTTTAATGTCTGCTTCTGAATATATTTCTCGAATACTTAGCTCAAGATTATCGCAAATATTATGCGCTTGTTCTACCGACATTTTAGGTGGTACTTCTAAAATAAAATCTAAAATGTACAAAGCTCCGTTTTGACGTATTCGCAAATTGGAAAAATTGATACCCGATGGTAATTCTGATTTTATTAAGGCGTTTATACTCTCAAATTCTTTATTGCCAACTCCGGCATCTAAAAGTGGATCAAAAGCCCTCTGAATCAACTTAAAAGCTTCCCTAACGATTAGAATGGCGACTATAATAGCAAAAAGTGGATCAAGAATTAATAATCCGCTTATCCAAATTAAGACTATGCCTAATCCAACTCCCAAACTTGTATAAACATCTGTTTTCAAATGTAATGCATCTGCTTCAAGAGCAATAGAATTTGTTTCTTTTGCTACTTTATACAGCATACGACTGACAAAGAAATTAGTTATGGCAGCAAAAAACATAATTCCGCTTGCCAAACCATAGGAAGTTATTTCTTCGGGATTAATCAATTTATGTACAGCCTCATAAATAATCCAAACAGCAGCTATTAAAATGAGAAGTCCTTCCAGCACAGCTGAAATGTTTTCGTATTTCCCATGACCATAAGGATGTTTAATATCCGGCTTCTTATTTGATAATTGAACCGCAAAGAATGCAATAATTGAAGCAAGTAAATCAATAGCAGAATGTATGGCTTCGGACAAAATACTTACAGAACCACTCAACAACCCTACTAATAGCTTTAAAAGAGTAAGAGAAATATTAGAAAATACTGAGATAGCAGCTACTCTGGCTTTTTTATTCATAGTGTCGCAAAAGTAAAATATATTTATTATATTTGTGCATACCTAGAAATGAATAGGGGTTTTTGGGGTTTATAAAATTCACCAATAATAATTAGGTAAATAGGAGGCAAATTATTTATCATATCATTTAACATTATGCAAGAAAAAATAAATTATGATTCAGAGGAATGGAGACGCCTGAATTTTAAGGATCTCAAACCAGATGAAATTTATGAAATTTCTAATTATGGTCGTTTGCGTCATTGGTCTCAAAAGACTAATGAGTTTAAAATTATGAAACTTTCTACTGTTAGGGGCTATCGCTATTTTATGTGGTTTAAATCCGTTCAGGGTTGGGACAATAAAATTAAACGCATTATTCATAGGTTAGTCGCAGAAGAGTTTTGTGAGCACAAAAATGATAAACAGATTTTTGTGATTCACTTAGATCACGATAAGGGAAATAACTACTATAAAAATTTAAAGTGGGTAACACGTGAGGAAATGACACAGCATAATAAAAGTAATCCTCGCGTTATAGAGTCGCATTTAAAAAGAAAAGGTAAGATTACCAATTCCAAATTAACTGAGGCTGATGTAATCAAATTAAGACAAATGGTAAAATCAGGAGACTATAAGCTATATAAAATAGCTGAGCATTTTGGGATTACTCATACACAACTTAATAGAATACGCAGTGGCAAAAATTGGGCTCATGTTAAAATGCCTGATGAAGAATAATATTATCGGTATTATTTCATTTTTTTTATTCTTACTTATTTTATTTGAATCTTGTTCCAATCAGCAGCCTAAAACCGATACAAGAACTGTTTTTCGGCTGAATGAATCTAACGGATTAAGCTCTTTAGATCCTGCATTTGCAAAAGATCTTGCTAATCTAAACGTTTGTAACCAACTGTATAACGGCTTGGTTCAGCTTGATTCTAACTTACATATAAAGGCTGCGATAGCAAAAAAATGGACTATTTCTCCCGATGGGAAAACATATACTTTTACTTTACGCTCTGATGTATTTTTTCATGACAGTAAAGCTTTTCCTAATGGTAGCGGACGAAAAGTATTAGCCAAAGATTTTGTATTTTCTTTTTTACGAATTGTTAACGAACAATCAGTTTCTCCCGGAGCTTGGGTTTTTAATATGGTGAAAAAGAATGCTAATAACTATGCTTTTTTCTCACCTAATGATTCAACATTAATAATAGAGCTGAAAAAGCCTTTTGCGCCCTTCTTGAGTTTGCTTAGTATGCAGTATTGTAGCGTTATTCCTTCAGAAGCCGTTAAATTTTTTGGCGATAATTTTAGGCGAAATCCTGTTGGTACCGGTCCGTTTTATTTAAAATACTGGGAAGAAGATGTAAAATTAGTTTTATTGAAAAACCCAAATTACTTTGAAAAGAGTAAGAATAAAAACTTACCTTTTTTAGATGCGATAAATTATACCTTTTTAGTTGATAAACAATCGGAATTTTTAGAGTTTATACAGGGTAACTTAGATTACTTAAGTGGTGTAGAAGCAGGCTTTAAAGATGAAATTTTGGATGCAAATGGAAATATTAATAAAAAGTATAAAACAAAAATAAATTTAGAGAAAAGTCCGTACTTGAATACAGAATACATAGGAATACTTTATGATACAAGTATAAATAGTGTTGCTGATTCGCCACTTAAGTACCTGAAATTTAGGCAAGCTATTAATTATGCTATAGACAAGAAGAAGATGTTGCATTATTTACGAAATAATGTTGGGGTTCCCGGAAATAGAGGTTTTTTGCCTTCTGCTTATTCTTTTGAAAATATAAAATATGGATATCCCTACAACAAGCAAAAAGCACAGCAATTAATAAACGAGTTAAAACAGAAACTAAATATATCGGAATTTTCTCCCATTAGCTTAGTTGCAACATCAAAATCTTTGGATTTAGTAAAATTTGTTCAGCATCAATTGGCAGAGATTGGCGTTCCTATGGAAATAGAGCTTATGCAATGGGCCACAATGAAAGAAGTTGTAGCAAATTCTAAAGCTCTATTTTTTAGAGCCAGTTGGATAGCCGATTATCCCGATCCCGAGAATTACTTATCACTCTTTTATTCGAAGAATTTTGCTCCAAAAGGACCAAATTACACACGCTTTTCTAATTCAAAATTTGATTCACTTTATAATTATAGTATTTTTGCTTCGGATAAAGTGGTAAAACAAAGACTTTATCGTGCAATGGATAGTTTAATTATGCAAGAAGCAGTTATTATTCCCTTGTATTACGATGAAGTTATGCGTTTCACGCAAAAGAGTATAAAATATTTACCTACTAGTCCAATGAATCTATTAAATTTAAAAATGGTTCAGAAAGAAAATTAGTACTTGATAAGTAACAAAACTTCTTTTCTTTCGTTTAAATATTTGAAATAACGTTTAATATTATAAAATTCCCTGCTGTGAATAAATTAATTGGTACAACTATAATCGCACTTTTTATCTTTATTTTTACAAATCAAACTTCTGCACAAGGAACCTCTTGGAGTGGTCCTTTATCTTTTGGTGTTAGCACAGGAGCTGCCGTATATATGGGAGATTTAACAGATGCAAATGCTAATCCTTGGTTGCCATTTTCTAAAGACGTTAATTTTTCTGTAGCTGGTTTTTTTGCAAAAGAATTAGGTCCGCTTAGTTTACGTTTTCAAATGAATTTAGGAGGACTAAAAGGCTACGATTATAGAGCCGATGAGCGTTTTTCAAATAATTTTTATGAATATAATGGAAGTGTTTCACTAAATATAAATCACCTTATCCATTTAAACGATTATCGTAATCCGGGGTATAATTTTTATCTATTGGGAGGTTATGGTATGATGCGCTATTCAAGTTATTTAACCGATTTAAGTCAAACGACAACAATTAGAGAGATTGGATATGCTAAAATCGGACGTGCTAATACCATTATTTTAGGGGCAGGAGTAAAAGTTAATATAGCCGACAGAATTAATTTTCTTGGTGAATTCACAACTCATCTTTCCAATAATGATGATATAGATACAGTAATAGAGAATGGTGATAATGATAGTTATTATTATATCTCTTTGGGTCTGAGTTATGATATCTTAGGTAGTTCAAATGGAGGAACACGTCATCGTAAGAGCTTGCGTTGGGGAAGATTTTAAACTCCTTTTCCGTTATTTTTTTACTAATATTTATTGTGTTTAAATATTTGTTTCAAATTTATATCCTATTGAATTTGAATAATTCAGAATTGTTTGTACTTTTACTCAATACTTTACATTAAAAAATTTAAAAACCAATAAACGATGAAAACAAAAATTACCGGTTTCTTAGTAGCCCTCTTATTTTTTGGAGGAAATTTATTTTCAACTTTACCAATAGGTGAAACACCTGCAGTACTTACCCTTAGCGGAGATGAGGGCGGTCGTATTGATGGTACCGCTTGGAGTAGTACCGAATTAGTTGATAAAGTATGGGTTGTGATTTATGCTGATCCGGATGAAAGCGATTTGAATGATGCTGCAACAGAAGCTCTTAAAGCAAAAGATTATTCTGATGATGTATATCAATCTGTAGCCATTATTAATATGGGAGCAACTTGGAAGCCCAATTTTGCTATCAATATGATTCTTAAAGGAAAGCAAAAGAAATATCCTAATACTGTTTATGTTAAGGATATGGATAAAAAGGTAGTTGCCAAATGGGGTTTAGCCGATGAGTCTAACGATATTGTTGTTTTTAACCCAAGTGGAACTGTAATTTTTAGTTACGATGGACAATTAGGACCAGAAGATATTAAAGAAATGTTAAGTTTAATTGATGCGGAAATTGCCAATATGCAATAAACTATCAATTTACTTTATTAAAAAGAGAATATTGGAAAATCCAATATTCTCTTTTTTTTATTAATCATAAAGAAATAGAGAAATTGTAGATTTGCAAAAAAAATATTTTAAATGATTTTTTTAAACCAAAGAAAAAAGGCTTTTTCAAAGCTGGGAGAATATTTAATATTAATTGTCGAATCGCAGACTAAGAAAATATCAGCTGAAGATATCTTAAAAAAAATATCTTTAAACGATTCTAATAGGTTTCAGGAAACTCACAAACTGATTCAGGAGTATATTGATTCCTCTACAAGACATAATCCTTGGTTTACACAAGAATTTCTGCTGTCAGCTATCAAAGCAATAGGAGAGAGCCTTTTTACAGAAAATCTTAATATATGGCTCAACAAGTACGAAAATAGTATAGATACACATAGGGAAAGAAAAACTATCGGTGTTGTAATGGCAGGGAATTTGCCTTTAGTGGGATTCCACGATTATCTTACTATCTTGATTAGCGGAAATAATATTTGTGCAAAATTATCTCACGATGATAATAAATTACTCCCTCTTTTAAATGAAATACTAATTGCTATTGAACCCGAATTTGATGGAATGGTCACTTTTACCCAGGAAAAATTAACCGATTTTGATGCAATAATTGCTACCGGTAGTAATAATACAGCACGATATTTTGAATATTATTTTGGTAAATATCCTAATATTATTCGTAAAAATAGAAATGGAGTTGCAGTTTTAAATGGTAATGAAACTACTGCCGAATTAGAAGGATTAGCTGATGATATTTTTATGTATTTTGGACTGGGATGTCGTAGTGTATCAAAATTGTTTATCCCTAAAGGATATGATTTTAAAGAACTTTTTTCGTCATTTAAAAAATATCACTATTTAGAGCATCATTCAAAATATGCTAACAATTACGATTATAATAAGGCCATCTTTTTAGTAAATAAAATTAAATTTATCGATAATGGATTTGTACTGTTAAAAGAAGACTTATCATTTTCATCGCCAATTTCCGTATTGTATTTTGAGTATTACGATAGGATAGAAGATCTGACTAAATGGATTGAAACTCAAAAAGATAAAATACAATGCTTGCTTAGTAATAAAACGATAGGAAATATTGAATGTTTACCTTTAGGAAAAGCACAGCAACCGGATTTGTGGGATTATGCCGACGGAATCGATACCCTACAATTTATTTTAAGTCTTAAATAGGCAATTTATTTTAACAAAACATTGTTTACAAACTACGCTATAATACTGATTATAAAATAAATACAGATTTTAACTTTTTTTTTCGAAGAAATCTTAAAAAGAAAGGTTTTGAAACTTAAAATTTTAATGTAATTTTGCACACCCAAAAACAAAGAGAAAATGAAGAAAGATATTCATCCAACAGATTATAGGTATATTGTCTTTAAAGACATGTCAACCGATTATGCATTCTTGACCAAATCGACTGCTAAAACCAAAGAAACAATTGTTTGGGAAGATGGTAAGGAATACCCATTGTATAAACTTGAAATTTCTAACCAATCTCATCCATTTTATACAGGTAAAATGAAGTTGGTTGATTCTGCAGGACGTGTTGATAAATTCAGAAATAAATATAAAAAACATATTGCTGCTAATAAGCAATAAAGTTTGTTTTACACATAATGAAAGCCTTAATTTGAAAGAGAATTAGGGCTTTTTGTGTTTTCATTAGGTTCTTTTGAAACCTAATAATTTTAAGATGTTTTTCTGGGAAAATCAGAGAAATTTTCGTAAACTTGTTACCGATATTAATTTTTATGACTCTGTACTAAATAATAAAAAAACCAATGAATTATATCCTGTTTGATGACAACTCACGCAACACCTTACTTCCGTTAACATTTATGCGCCCTGTGGCCGATATTCGAATAGGTATCTTAACTATTAGAGAAAAATGGGAGTTACACCTAAACGCCTCAACATCAACTCTTACAGAGGCCTATTTAAGTGAAAAATATCCTATTATTCGTGGTGAAGAGAATATTTTAATAAATGGTTCTGTGTGTCCATCACCGGAATTGGTTGAAAAGATTTTAGAACTTAAACCTAAGGAAATTCTTGTTGGTGATGATTATATTATTGCTATGCGTTTATCAGATAATGAATTTGATAAGCTTGATGAAATTGATGCTACAAAGGAGATCAATACTGACATAAATCATTTTAAACTTAATTACCCTTGGGAAATCTTTCAATTTAATGGCGAATCAATAATTAGAGATTTTATAAGCTTAACCCAAAATAGGACATCTGAACCTATCAGTCCGACAAACAATATATTGGGACATGAGAGTGTATTTATTGAAAAAGGAGCGAAGGTCGAATTTTCAACACTAAATGCCAGTGAGGGACCAATATATATTGGTAAGAATGCCGAAATAATGGAAAACACCGTTATAAGAGGTCCTTTTGCATTAGGCGAAAGTTCTACCGTGAAAATTGGTGCAAAAATTTACGGACCCACAACTATTGGTCCTTGGTCTAAAGTAGGCGGCGAAATAAATAATTCTGTAATATTTGGCTATACCAACAAGGCGCATGACGGTTTTCTTGGAAATTCGGTTATTGCAGAATGGTGTAATTTAGGTGCAGATACTAATACGTCAAATCTTAAAAACACTTACGAAGCTGTTCGTATTTGGAGCTATTCTCAAAAAACATTCGTTGATACAGGGCTTACATTCTGTGGTCTGATTATGGGTGATCACTCAAAATGTGGTATTAACACTATGTTTAATACAGGATCTGTTGTAGGAATTAATTCCAATATATTCGGTGGTGGTTATCAACGGAACTTTATTTCAAGTTTTAAATGGGGAGGTCCAAGTGGATTTAACAGATACCATTTAGATAAAGCAATTAATGTTGCTAAAATAGTTTACCAACGTCGTGGAATTGAATTTGATTCTGTGAATGAAAAATTACTTCGTAGTGTTTTTGAAATGACAGGAGGAACAAGGAATTATTAATCATTACTAAAAATATTACTCTTTAAATGCCCTAAATGGGCATTTTTGGTATACGATTTGAGTAATATATAAACGCAAATTTAAGGATATTAGTTATCTTTATAATTGCCTGAAAACCTGATGATTTAAAAATATTAAAGAATCAGGTTTATAATGCTATGTTTATTGTACTAATTTTGCTGACAAATTGTCTTAATATATGAATTTTAAAATGTCTAACTTACTTGATTTATCTGAGCTTATAGCTAACGAAAGTGAATTTATCCCTCTTTTAACTGAAGAAGATGAAGAACAAATGAATACAGAGGATATCCCTAATTCCCTTCCCGTTCTTCCATTGAGAAATACCGTTTTATTTCCTGGTGTTGTTGTTCCTATCACTGTTGGTCGTGATAAATCTATACAACTCATTAAAGATTCCTATAATAAAGGTGATAAAACAATTGCTGTTGTTGCTCAGAAAGACGTAAAAATAGAAGAGCCTCATTTTGATGATTTACATAAGACGGGAACGCAAGCCTATATTTTAAAATTACTTACAATGCCTGATGGTAGTACAACTGCCATTATTCAAGGTAAGAGGCGTATTAAACTTGAAAAGTTAGTAAGCAGCGAACCTTATTTTACTTCTACTATTTCTACATTTCTTGAAAATAAAGATAAAATAAACGATAAAGAGTTTAAAGCTTTGCTGGAATCAGTCAAAGACTTATCAGCTCAAATTATTAAACAATCACCTAATCTCCCCTCAGAAGCAGCTTTTGCTCTTAAAAATATCGAAAGTCCAAGCTTTCTTGTAAACTTTATTGCGTCAAATTTAAATGTTGAAGTTGTTGAAAAACAAAAATTATTAAATACTGATTCTATTCTGATTAGGACACAGAAAATACTGACTATACTGACTAAAGAGCTTCAAATGTTGGAGCTGAAAAATCAAATTCAAAATAAAGTTAAAACTGATTTAGATAAACAACAACGCGATTATATTTTAAATCAGCAACTAAGAACTATTCAAGAGGAATTAGGTGATATTCCCAACGAGACTGAAATTGTTGAATTAGAAGAAAAAGCTAAAACAAAAAAGTGGTCAAAAGAAGTGGCAGATACATTCTCTAAAGAATTAAAAAAATTGAAGAGAATGAATTATCAAGCAGCAGAATTCTCAATTCAATTAAATTATCTGGAAACATTAATTGAATTGCCTTGGAATGAATATACTAAAGATAATCTTGATTTATCAAATGCTGAAAAAGTCCTGAATCAGGATCATTACGGTATGGATGAGATTAAAGAACGGATTATAGAATATTTGGCAGTTATTCAGTTAAAAGGCGATCTAAAATCACCTATTCTTTGTCTCGTTGGTCCTCCGGGCGTTGGTAAAACTTCTTTAGGAAAGTCTATAGCTCGTGCACTTAATCGTAAATATATAAGAATGTCATTGGGAGGTTTACGAGATGAATCTGAATTACGTGGACATAGAAAAACTTATATTGGTGCCTTACCGGGTCGTATTGTTCAAAATTTAAAAAAAGCAGGATCTGCTAATCCGGTATTTGTACTTGATGAGATTGATAAAGTCAGCGGTAATGGTATTAGTGGTGACCCACAAGCAGCTTTATTGGAGATATTAGACCCTGAACAAAATACTCACTTTCACGATAACTATTTAGAAATTGATTTTGACTTGTCAAAGATAATGTTTGTTGCTACAGCTAATACCTTATCAACTATTCATCCTGCATTGAGAGATCGAATGGAAATTATTGATCTAAGCGGATATTTAATTGAAGAAAAAATAGAAATAGCAAAAAAACATCTCGTTCCAAAGCAATTAAAAGAACATGGCGTTTTACGAAAGCAAGTTTCTTTTACCAAAAAAGTATTGGAAAAAATTATAGATGATTACACCAGAGAATCCGGTGTTAGAGGTTTAGAAAAAAATATTGCTAAAATTATCCGTAACAGAGTTAAACATATTGTTAGCAAAACAGATTATAATAAATCTATAAGCCTGAGCGATCTTGTTGATATTTTAGGTCGTGCTCGTTTTCAACGTGATAAGGATTTGAACAACAACGTTGCGGGTGTTGTAACAGGATTAGCATGGACACAAGTAGGAGGCGAAATTCTATTTATTGAATCAAGCATAAGTAGGGGAAAAGGACTATTGAGTTTAACCGGTAATTTAGGCGATGTAATGAAAGAATCTGCTACCATTGCTTTTGAATATCTTAAAGCTCATGCCGATAGATACGACATTGCTCCAGAACTCTTTCAGCAATATAATCCACATATTCATATTCCCGAAGGTGCCACGCCAAAAGATGGTCCTTCGGCGGGTGTAACTATGATTACAGCTTTAGTTTCTTTGTTTACCCAGCGTAAAGTTAAAGATAGGATTGCTATGACTGGTGAAATTACTTTGCGAGGAAAAGTTTTACCAGTAGGTGGAGTCAAAGAAAAGATTCTGGCAGCAAAACGTGCTAAAGTAAAAGAAATATTGCTTTCCGAAGCTAACAGAAAAGATATTGAGGAAATAAACGAAAAATATATTACCGGATTGAAATTCAGCTATTTTGAAAATATGTTGGATTTAGTGGATTACGCTCTGCTAAAAGAGAAAGTCAAGAATCCACAGGATTTGTCCATTGTAAAAAGCGAAAAATGAAGAATCTAAAAAAGTATTATTCTATTCCTGCTGATCCGCAAGATGTATATACTGCCTTAACAAATCCCTTTACAATAGAGCTTTGGACAGGTGAAAAAGCAGTAATGAGTGAAGAAGAAGGTGCTGAATTTAGTTTGTGGAATGGTGATATTATAGGGAAAAATCTCACAATAGAAGCAGGGAAGAATATAATTCAACAATGGTATTTCGGCGATGAAGACGAAGAAAATCCTTCAATAGTAAATATTAAACTTTGGGAAGTAAAAGGTGGAACTTCTGTTGAACTTTTACATACAAATATACCTGATGAAGCATTTGAAAATATTCTTGAGGGATGGGACAATGCTTATTTTGGTGCTATTGCCAAACTTTTTGAAATTTAATTCTTTCTTTTTAAGGAATCTCATTTACTCTTAAACTTTCTTTCTTAATAGTTTTTACTACTAACATAATTCAGCAAAGCTTCGTATAAATCGCTGCTTTTGTTATCTTCACTGAATAATTTTATAAATATGTGATTAAATTTATTTTATCTAAATTTAAGGTTTAAATTAACAAAATATAAAACTCAATAAATGACCCATTTTTTCGTTTAAAGCATATGAAAATTAAATATCTTAATATAGTCTTTATTTTGTTTACCTCTGTTATTACTGTAGCACAGGATTTTAAAGGAATCCCAACAGGTAATGAAAATCCGGAAACTCAAAATTTAGAGCTCGAAAAAGAAGTGCTATTTTTAATAAATAATATACGTATAAAGCATAAGCTAAAGCCTTTAGCTTGGCAAGAGGATTTAGCACGTGCCGCACGCTATCACGCGCAGGATATGGCTTACGACAATTATATGGAGCATGCAAGCTTCGATCGTAAGAACAAAAGTTTGGTAAAAGTTTGTGGTACTTTTAATCGTATTGAGAAATTTATTGAAATGGATTATTTGGCTGAAAATATTTCAGCAGGAAGATCAACAGCCCAAGCTACTGTAGAAGGTTGGATGAAGAGTAAAAGCCATAGAGAAAATATTCTAAACCCTAATTTTAAATATTTGGGAGTTGGATATGCCTATAAAGAAAATACTGTTTATACCCATTATTGGGTGCAAGACTTTGGAGGTTAGATTAAAAATATTGTGCTATTCAAAATATTAAAAGGGGAGCTAAAAAGAAACTATTATATTTGCCAAAAATATCTCTATGTCACTTAACACACTCGTAATTGGAGCAAGTCCAAAACCTGAACGATACTCGTTTAAAGCCATAAATATGCTGAAAAAATATGGTCATACGGTTAAGGCAATCGGGTTGAAAGAAATAATGATAGGTGACATTAAAATCAATAAAGGTTTACCGGATTTTAATAATATAGATACGGTTACTCTTTATTTGGGACCAAAAAATCAAATGGAGTATTATAACTATATCATGGAAATGAATCCTCGCAGGATTATTTTTAACCCTGGTAGCTATAATCCGGATTTAATCGGTATGGCAGAAGAAAAAGGGATAGAAGTTATTGAAGCCTGTACATTAGTTATGTTATCTACCGGGCAGTTTGAAGAATATTAAGCCATGAGCGTTTTAAGAAAAAGAATTTTAAGTATTTTATTTGCAGTTGGGAGTATTTTATTTACACCTCTTATTACTGTAGCTCAACTTGAAGTAAATCTTTTAACTAACTGTTCTACTGATAATTTACGTATCCCTGTTCAAATTAAAAATTTTGATAATATTTCTTCCTTTGATCTTGTTTTGGAATATAATTATGATGCCTTATCCTTTCAAAATAGCATAATTCATAATCCAATATTTACTCTAAACAATGATGATAAATATGCTATTCAAGTCGTTAATGAGAATAATATTTTACACATTCGGTGGTCGGCTTATTATGGCATTAGTTTAGATGATGATTTTTTGCTTTTCCTCGAATTTGAACAAATTGGTAACGGAAACAGCAATTTTAATTGGAAAGAATCGGAATCACATATTTTAAAAATAGGAGGGATTGAACAGACCGCGAATTATTCTTCCGGTTCTGTACTTACTATTCCTTTTTCTAGTCCTTATCAAATCAATATAAATCAGATTGTTACCGGATGTAGAGACGATAGCGAGAACGGCTGTAAAGCACAGGCAGAAGTAATCTTAAATGGCGCTTCAGAACCATATAGCTATCAATGGCAAGATAAGTTTAATCAGCGAACTAAAATTGCAATTGGTTTATGTGAAGAACCTGTTTCTGTGGTTGTTAAAGATGCTAATGCTTGTTTATTTGGCGATACTTTTCAAGCGAGAATATTCCCTGCAAATCAAGTGGAAATATCTGCTGATCCTGAAATTGCTTTTATTACCAAACCTTTGGTAGAGTTTCAGAGCAGCTATAGTGGTGATGAGCCTCAGTTATACAAATGGGATTTTGGAGATGGTACAACTTCTGCCGCGTCATTTGCCGAACATACTTTTGAGCAGGTGGGAAACTATTCTGTTTCTTTATGGACAAGAAGTGATGAGGGCTGCGATACTACAGTTTACATCAACAATTTTGAAGTCAGAGAATTAGACTTTTGTATCCCTAATGTATTTACGCCAAATGGCGATAATATTAACGATAGTTGGGTTTTTAAAATTGGAGAGCCGCCTAGTATAAATGAAGATGAAAATTTAAAAACCGGCTATTTTGAAACAAAAAATTGTGCAGGAGAAGATTTAATATTTAATGAGCATTTTAAACATACTCGTCTGATTGTTATAAATAGAAATGGGACTAGAGTTTATGAATGTAATGATTGCGAAGAAGCTTGGAATGGAGATTCTCTTCCCGATGGCGTTTATTTTTACGTCTTTGAGTGGGAAGGTGAGTATTCCAGTGGACGCGAACAAGGTGATGTAACTATTTTACGAGGTAAATAATATATAAATAAGTTTTATGGATAAAATTCAAGAAATTCAATCATTTGCAACTCAAGTACGAAGAGATGTCTTGAGAATGGTACACGGAGCAAAATCAGGACATCCGGGAGGTTCTCTAGGCTGTGCCGATTTTGTTAGTGTATTATATAATCGCATATTAAAATACGATGCAAGTAATTTTACAATGGATGGAAAAGACGAGGATCTTTTCTTTATTTCTAACGGACATATTGCTCCTGTTTGGTACAGTACCTTAGCGAGGTCAGGCTTTTTCCCAATAGAGGAACTTAGTACTTTAAGACAAATAGATTCGCGTTTGCAAGGTCATCCAACTAATCTCGAAGGTTTGCCGGGCATTCGTATTGCTTCGGGTTCACTAGGGCAAGGACTTTCAGTTGCATTGGGTGCCGCACAAGCAAAAAAACTCAATAACGATAACCGTTTAGTGTTTACACTGCATGGTGATGGAGAATTAGATGAAGGTCAGATTTGGGAAGCATTAACCTATGGAGCTGCTAAGAAAATAGATAATATTATAAGCACCATCGATTATAATCAAAAACAAATTGACGGACCTATAGAAGAAGTTCTTGATCTAGGTAATTTAAAAGCCAAACTTATTGCATTTGGATGGGATGTTTTAGAAATGCAAGGTAATGATGTTGCTAATGTTATTGAGGTTTTAGATCAAGCTATTGCAAGAACAGGCAAAGGGAAACCGGTTGCTATTATTATGCATACAGAAATGGGTGCAGGAGTAGACTTTATGATGGGAACTCATAAATGGCATGGGACAACTCCTAACGATGAACAATTAGAAAAGGCTTTAGCTCAACTTCCCGAAACATTAGGAGATTATTAAAATATCTATCTTTATATCAAAAAAATGAAACAATCATTCTTTAAATATTTAATGTTTTTCGTGATTCTTGTGTTTATGAGTTTATCTTCTATAAGCCAAAATACAATACAGATAAAAGCCGAAAAACCGCTAAAGACACGATTATTGTTTGTTTTTGATGGATCACAAAGTATGTATGGTCGCTGGCAACGGCAACAGAAAATTGAAGTTGCCCGGAGATTATTGACTCATTTTGTTGATAGTTTAGCAAATGTAGAAAATCTTGAGATGGCTTTACGTGTCTATGGTGATCAATACGGTGTGCCACCACAAGTATGTGAAGATTCAAGACTTTTAGTTCCTTTTTCGGCTCAAAATGCAAAAAAAATTACGACTGCATTAAAACATATTGTTCCTAAGGGTACAACACCAATTGCTTATGCTTTAGAACAAGCCGCTAACGATTTTCCTGAATGTAATTATTGCCGAAATGTTGTGATTTTAATTACTGACGGCATTGAAGCTTGCGATGGAGATCCCTGTGCAGTTTCCTTAGAATTACAAAAAAAAGGAATTATGTTAAAACCTTTTGTAATAGGAATTGGGAAAAACTTCGAGCAAGAGTTTGACTGCGTTGGAACATACATTGAAGCTAATGAGGAAGAAGATTTCTCAAAAGCATTGAAAGCAGTTATTACTCAAGCGTTAAATCACACTACTGCTCAGGTTAATCTGCTTAATAAACAAGGAAATCCCAAAACCACAAATTTGCCTGTTAGTTTTTACGATCAGTTTACAAATAATTTAAAATATCATTTTGTGCATACTTTAAATGGCTTTGATGTGCCGGATACAATTTTTGTAGAACCACGCACAACATATAAAGTAGTGGTGTCCAGTATTCCTCCAGTAACTAAAGACAGTGTGCAAATAGAAAAAGGAACACATAATACTATTGCTTTAGATGTGTCTGTTGGAAAAATGAATTTAGAATTACTTGGTAGAGAGAAATCTATTGCAGGTTTACAAGCAATTATTCGAAAGCAAGGAGAGAGTAAAACCCTTCATGTTCAATATTTTGGTAATATAGAAACTTACCTTTGCGGTACTTATCAAGTAGAAGTATTGAGTTTGCCACGGATGCTTGTTGATAGTGTCCAAATTTCGGAAAACCATATTACCACTGTTCAAATTCCTGGTCCGGGGATAGCTGTAATTAAGAAACCTTCATTAGGTTATGGAGCTATTCACAGAGAATTGGAAGATGAATTAGAGTTAATTTATAATTTAAGAGAAAATATAAATCACGTAGAATCTCTTTATTTACTTCCCGGAAAGTATCGAGTCATTTTTCGTTCTAAATTTAAGAACACCACAGTTAGTACTCGAGAAGTTCGCTTTGAAGTGAAAACAGGAGAAACAGTAACCGTTGATATTCATTAGTAGAATAATATAAAACAATGAAACGAGCATGTTGAAAATCATCATTTATTACACACAAAGGAATGATTATTTTTTACTTGCGACTTCTCCCGAAGAATCGGGACAGGCTATCTGACCAAAATATAAAATTATAACAGATGAAAAAATACACTTTTACAGAAAAAATTGATACTCGCTCCGGATTTGGGGCAGGACTTACAGAGTTAGGTAGAACTAACCCTAATGTAGTTGCTCTTGTAGCAGATTTAACAGGATCACTTAAAATGGGCGACTTTAAAAAAGAGAATCCGGAGCGCTTTTTTCAATCTGGAATAGCTGAAGCTAATATGATGGGAATGGCGGCAGGTTTTACAATTGGAGGTAAAATCCCTTTTGCAGGGACTTTTGCAGCTTTCGCTACAGGACGTGTTTACGATCAAATTCGTCAATCCATTGCCTATTCCCAGAAAAATGTAAAAATTTGCGCATCTCATGCTGGAATTACTTTAGGAGAAGACGGTGCAACACACCAAATTCTGGAAGATATTGGAATGATGAAGATGCTACCGGGAATGGTGGTTATTAGTCCTTGCGATTATAACCAAACCAAGGCAGCAACATTGGCTATAGCAGAATATGAAGGTCCGGTTTATTTACGTTTTGGTCGTCCTGCAGTACCAAATTTTACTGTAGCAGACGAAAAATTTGAAATTGGCAAAGCTCAGATGCTAAGTGAAGGTACTGACGTTACTATTGTAGCGACTGGTCATATGGTATGGGAAGCTATTCAGGCAGGTGAAGCTTTAGAAAAAGAGGGTATAAGTGCAGAAATAATAAATATACATACGATTAAACCTTTGGATACCAAAGCAATATTGAACTCGATAAATAAAACGGGTTGTATCGTTAGCGCCGAAGAGCATCAAAAAGCAGGAGGACTTGGTGAAAGTATAGCTTCTTTCTTAAGCGAAAATAATCCAACTCCTATGGAATTTGTTGCCATTAATGATGTTTGGGGACAAAGTGGAAAACCAAGTGCGTTAATGGAAAAATATGGCCTAAATGCAGCAAGTATAGAGGCTGCAGCAAAACGTTTAGTCGCCAAAAAAGCTTGATTATATTAATGATTTTATAAGAGCCTATTACTGAAAATGGAATATTTTCCATATTATGAATATACTGTATAACATCAGTAAACATAATTACTTGATATGTAAATGTATAGTTTTTTGGCATAGATATTGATATATACAGTTTGAGTTCTTTCATTAAGTTAATCTTAATTATAGCGTTGGAGTGGTTACCGCGCTATAGGGGAGTAGTGATACTCCGTGTAATTAATATTTTTTTAATAATTGTTCGAAAGCCAAAGATTTATTTCTTTGGCTTTTTTTATGCTTTTTAGAAGCGTTATTTCGATAAAGTGTAGTCCTCTATATCATCTCGCCAGAACAAAGTGAAGGAGAGGTCACAATGTTATGAAGGTAAAAACGTTTGGACAGGAATTTTATCTTTTCACTTGCGAAAGGAACAATCCTAGAAGTACAATAGAGATACCTGCTACTTTTATTAAACTGATAGATTCGTCCAAAACAAAATAGGCAAATACTAGTGTAAATACGGGAATACTATTTGAGAAAGCAGATGCTTTACTTGGTCCAATTTTACCAATTCCGTAAGTAAATAACACAAAAGCAAAAGAAGAGGCAAACAGAGATAGATTGAAGAAAGAAAAAGCTAAGTTCGTTGTAATCTTTTCGGGAAAGCTTAATAAATTCCTCCATTCAAACACAAATATTAGAGGTAAGAATAGAAAAATACCAATAAGGTTCTGGAAGGTTGTGATTGTAATACTATTGTATTTTCCGGTTAGTTTCTTAAGTCCTAAACCGTATGCAGTCCCAGTTAAAACAGCCAATAACAACATAAGTATCCCTAACCAGGAAAAAGATAAATCTTTACCAAAATCAGCAACAACTAAAACAACTCCACCAAAAGAGATAAGTAATCCTAAAACATTCATCCTCGTAAGTTTATCTCTAAATAGTAAGTAGGCTCCAATAGGCGTAAATAAAGGGATTGTAGCAATTAAGATTGAAGCAATAGATGCCGAAGTAAATTGAATGCCATAACCTTCAAAAATAAAATATAAAAAAGGTTGTGTAAAGGAGAGAAGAAGCAAGAATAGATAATCCTTCTTTTGGATTTTTTGGAGTTTACGACTTAATTTGGCAATCGATATTAAAATCGAGAAAGATAAAATAAGACGGAAAAAGATGATCAACAAAGGCGTAAATACCTCAAGCAATTGCCTTGTCCAAACAAAGGACAAACCCCAAAACATCATGGCAAAGAATAGGGCAGGATAAGCTTTGTTGATGTTTAAGTTCTTCATTATCTCTTAGCTTCCAAATTTATAGTTACTCCTGCTTTAAGCCAAGTCCCTAACTGCAAAACACCATATTCAAAATAGCTCTGATTGAATAAATTCATACCATATATAAACAGCGTATAGTATTGACGTTTGTAGTACAATTTAGCATTTGCCAAAAATACAGCTTTATACGGTTCTTCTTGGTATTCTTGGTCGTTAAAATTATAAGTCTGAAAAATTCCAACTCTATCGCGGTAGCTTATTGAAAAATTTGCAAATAGATTGGATGCAATAGTGATTGTTCCTCCAAAATTTAATTGATGCTTTAAATGTGTACTAGCATACTTTGTGAGCTGAGGGATTTCTTTAAATTTTACACTCAAATAGGTGTAATTCAAATAGATGTTTTGTAGAACTACAGAATGAAAAGGCGAATAGTCAATCCCTATTTCAATCCCGGAAACATTTTGTTCCACAATATTCTGCGTCTGCCATTTCTCAATATCATTAAGCCAAACCCAATCGATAATATCTTTTCCTAGGCGAGAAAAGTAAACGGCATCAAACTGAAAATTTGAATTTTTATATTTTACTCCCAAGTCGAAGGAAGTAGCTCTTTCGGGAAGTAATTCTGTATTTCCAAGGTTTGCAGGCCCTGAATAATACAAATCAGTAAATGTTGGTAAGCGCATTGCTTGGTTAACAGATCCTATAATTTTGAGATTTTGATTTATGGAATAACTAAAATCAATTCCAGGATATACTTTAAGTTGTTGACTGTAGTCGGAGTTCCAGTTAATCAAAAAGCCAAAAGCAGCATAGAATTTTGATTCTGAGATTAGTTGATGATCGATAAACACACTTGCATTCGATCTTTTAAAATAATGAGAGAAGCTATAATCTTTATCCCAAGGAACAGGCTTTATTTTTTCTTGGGTTTCACCCAAACTGCTGCTCCAAATAGATTCTGATTTAATTTCAGTTCCAATTTGTGTTTTCCCTAATTTACTTATAAAACGATGATTGGTCTTTAAACCATAAGTATCCGTTTGGTGAAAATTCTGATAAACGGAAGGGTTTTCTCGTGTCAGTACCCATTGATCCTGGTGTCTTCTCCAGAAAATACTAATTTTAGAAACCAATTGTTTGCCAAAATTCAGATTTGCATTTCCATTGTAAGCATTATTATACTCGTACTGAAGGGGATATTTAGTAGAATAAAAACCATTAGCCCCAAATTCTTTTTTAAGTGCTCCTAATTGAAAATCAAAGGTGTATTTATCAGCAATCCATTGCGATTGAATGAAAAAATTGCTCAACCGGAAATCAGTATTTTCCATATAGCCATCACTACCCGATTTTTGAAAACTTAGAAAAGTTTTATTTCTTCCTTTTGTGACATTAACGGAAGCCCCTAAACTATAGAAAGCGTTTTGTCCTCCTTCGCCTGTAATTTGAATTTTGTTCATGGCAGAGGGCTGAGTTACAATATTCACGGCTCCGGCAAAAGCATTAGCTCCATAGATACGTGCTGCAGAACCTTCTAAAATTTCTATTCGCTCAATAGCTTGAGAAACAAGAGGAAGATTTAAAGTAAAATGACCTGTTTGAGCATCGGATAGGGGAATACCATTCAATAAAATCAGGACTTGATCGAAAGAGCTTGCGCGAAGAGAAATATCACTTTGGATGCCAAATCCGCCTCTTTGTCGAATATCTATTGCTCTTCGTTGTTTTAAAATTCCTGCAATATCTTGCTGTCCCGATTGAAGAATATTTTGTTTGCTAATTAGATTTACAAGCCGTGCTTGTTGGCTAAAAACCAAAGGCTCAACTGCCGAAATAATTTCAACTTCTTCAAGCTCTAGTTTTTTATCAATACGTAAAGAATCTTCCTGAGCAAAAGAGGTGGCAGCACCTAATGTTAGTAAGCTGTAAGCAACATTAAGACTAGCGATTTTAATCACTTTTTTCAAGCTATTAAAAACAGCATAAGACTTATTTGTCCATCTCCTAAAAGTAATTATCTGGTATTGAGAATGTGCTGTTATTTGTTTCATGCTTCTTGCTAAAAGAAGCTGCAAATGTAAACAATTGTACAAAATAGAAAAGCCAATAAAATGCTAAACTGTCGAAAAGTTACAGCTTATTTAAATATACGCTCTTTGTTTAAAAAGTTGCGATAAGCTTGAGCATTGATATTGTGCATTGTATTGTTTTTTGCAAAATTGTGATAACCAGAATAATCGGGCTTAGCACAGAAATAAAGGAAACTATGATTTTCGGCATTTAAAACGGCATCGATAGAAGAAATTGAAGGGATACAAATTGGTCCGGGAGGTAATCCTGCATATCTGTAGGTATTATATGGAGAATTTATATTCAAATATTCTTTAAGTACTCGTTTAATTGTAAAATCGCCCAGAGCGTAAATAAGAGTGGGATCTGCCTGCAATCTCCAACCACGTTTTAACCTATTTATATAAACACCCGCTACTTTAGCTTTCTCGGCATTCTGCTGAGTTTCTTTTTCAACTATACTGGCAAGTATAGAAACTTCAACAGGAGATAAACCTAAAGCAATGGCTTTATTTCTACGAGAATCATTCCAAAATTGTCTGTATTCATAATTCATTCTTTCAATAAATTTTTCCGCAGACGTATTCCAATTAACAAAATAAGTATTAGGAATAAACATAGTAGCAAAAGTTTCGGTTGAGAAACCATATTTAGCTGCAACAATGCTATCGTTTAACATACGTAATAATTTAGTGCTGTCAACATTTAGCTGGGTCGATATTTTATTAGCCAAGTCTTTTTTCAGTCTAACATTATTGAAAATTAATCGAACAGGCTCTTGTTCTCCGGAACGTAGCATATTAATTAAGTCTTCATTAGATAATCCATTGGTAAGTAAGTACATTCCCGGTTTTATATGCTGGTCATACTTTTTTTGTTTTGCCCACCACTCAAAATTAGCACGATGAATAATCAATCCGTTATTATAAAGTTGAGTCTTTAAGTCAGCAAATGTGTCTGTTGGCTTAATATAAATTGTAAACTCTTCTTTTTCATCAGATACCCAAACATTTGGCGAGAAAATAGCTTGATAAATAAAGTATGCTCCACCAGCTAAACCCAACACTACTACAAAAAGGATAATTCTAAAAAAAATACCTAACTTATTCTTTTTCTTGCTAGGCCTGCTGTAGGCGCTATGATAATATTCCATCTTTATATAGACTTTTGATTGATTAATTGGAGGATATATTCATCCTGCCATTCATTATTTAGTAAAACCCAATCCTTTTTTACTCCAATTATTGAAAATTGTTGCCTTTTAAATAAACTTAAACTTTTTGTATTTGAAGTTAGGATGGAACAATATAGTTGATGTAAATTAAGTATGTTGAAACTATAGTCTATAAGTTGGGTTAATGCTTGCTTGGCGTAGCCTTTATTACGATATGCCTTTTCAATTAAAATACCTACACCTGCTCTTCTATTTTTAGGATCAAAATCAAATAAATCAATAGCTCCAACAATTTCCAATTCTTCATATTTGATATTTGTCAGGCTAATAATAAATCGAGCTTGCTTTTTTGAGAAAATATCTTCTTGTTCACTAAGAATATATTGCTCTATACTAAAGCGAGAAAAGGGGAGGAGTGTATTACTCAAATACCACAAGCTTTTATCATTTTCCCAATCCTGAATTTTACTTAGATCGCTTAGCTCCGGAGTTCTTAGTGTTATTTTAGTTGAAGTCATATGTTAATCTTATAATTGAATGCTTCCTTTAAAAACATATTCAGCATATCCTTCTAAAAATACTTCAGTAAATCGTTGTTCTTTTTCTTGAAAGCTCACTTTTAATTCACCGCCTAATGTTTTAATTTTATAATTATTATATTTATCAGCACCTTTTATATAGGCTCCAATAGCAGCAGCAGTTACTCCTGTTCCACATGCAAGTGTTTCATTTTCAACGCCACGTTCGTAAGTACGTACAAATAACTTATTCCCTTTTTGCTCAATAAAGTTAGCGTTAACACCTTCTTTTTTGAAATTTTCCGAATAACGGATTGCTTTTCCTGCTTCAAATACATTTTTGTCCGAAATAGATTTACAAAAGGTTAAATGATGCGGCGATCCTGTATTTAAAACCAAATGATCATCTATATCTTCAACCTCATGTACATCTTGCATTTGCAGCTTTATGTATTTTAAATTTCCTTTAGATTGAAGTATCTCGGCAAAATGCTCACCATCAGTTGCTAAAAATTTAAAACTCGACTTATTTATGCCCATATCATAAGCAAAAGCAACGATACAGCGTCCTCCATTACCACACATACTACCTTCCAATCCATTACTGTTAAAATACTTCATCTCGAAATCATAATCATCAGCTTTTAAAAGATACATTAATCCATCTCCTCCAACACCAAAATTTCTGTCACAAAGTGATTTAATTTGTTGAGTACTAATTTCGGGAATGCTCTCTCTTCCATCAATAAGAATGAAATCATTCCCTGCTCCGTGGTATTTATAAAAGTTTATCATGGATTTTAGGTCTTTCAAGACAAATTTACATCTTTTTTAAGAACGAACAAAGATTGTTCGTGTTTCTATTGTAGAGTTAGCCAAGCTTAACCGCTCTCTGTAAAACGTTCCTTATACCAACTCAGCATATTAACTTTTTTTAACCTGTAACAAGCTTTATTTTTTATGTTTTTTGATAAACTTTGTAAAAAAAATTATAGCTATGAAAATCAAAAACTTCAAATCTTTTTATAGATTTTTATTTGTTATTATTCTTTTGCTAGCCTTTCAAATTCCAAAAAATTTAAAGGCAGAATCAGGATTGGTAAATTTAGTAGATGCTGCAAAGAAGACGGTTAATTCGGTTGTACACATTAAAACAATTATGCTTCAAAAAAGCAATGTATATTCTTATTTTTATGATAGCTATGGAAACATATATCGTCGAGGAGAAGAGCCTAAATACTATGTGGCAACCGGTTCAGGAGTGATTCTTACAAAGGACGGATATATAGTTACCAATAATCATGTTGTTGCAGGTGCTTATGAGATATATGTAACATTAAACGATAAACGAAATTTAAAAGCAAAAATAATAGGTAGAGATCCTGCTACCGATTTAGCTCTAATTAAAATTGATACAGATAATCTTCCATTTTTAGAATTTGGGGATTCTGATAATGCACAAATAGGTGAGTGGGTACTTGCAGTTGGTAACCCTTTTAATCTAACTTCTACAGTAACAGCCGGCATAATTAGTGCTAAAGCCAGAAATCTTCATCTTGTTAGTCCTCAGCATAGTTCTGCCATAGATTCTTATATTCAGACTGACGCTGCTGTAAATAGTGGCAATAGTGGAGGAGCATTAGTTAATGCAAGGGGCGAATTAATAGGGATTAATGCTGCTATTGCGTCAAATACAGGCAGCTATACCGGATACAGTTTTGCAATACCATCAAATATTGTGAAAAAAGTTGTGAGCGATATTATACAATACGGAAAAGTAAAAAGAGCCTATATGGGTGTGCAAATTAACGATCTTAATGAAGATGTAGCCAATTACTTAAATATGCCAAAAATTGAAGGCGTTTTTATTGCTAAAGTTGTATATGGTGGATCGGCTTGGAAAGTAGGAATAAAAAGTCAGGACGTTATCTTGCAAATTGATAATCAAAAAGTAAACTCAAGGTCTGAATTAGTAGAACGTTTGACTCAATATCAACCCGGCGCCACTATTATGGTTAAAATATGGCGAAAAGGTCGGCAATATGATTTTTCTCTTGTTTTGGAAAGTGATAATCAAGAATAGTCATTTCATATTTTTTTGTTAATATTATTTAGAACGCATCTAAATAAGTTTTAAACTCATAGCTTTGTACCATAAAAAAATAAAATTATGGCACAAGGAATGTATCATGTACCACACGTACCAAAAGCAATGAACGAACCTACTTTAGAATATAAACCGGGAAGTCAGGAAAGGAAGGCTGTTAAAGCAGCACTGAAAGAACTAAAATCAAAGGAAATAGATATTCCTATGGTGATAGGAGGTAAAGAAGTGCGAACAGATAATCGCATTTCTATTCATCCACCACATCAAATTAAACATACTTTAGGCCACTATTATATGGGTGGTGCAGAACATGTTACACAAGCTATAGAGGCTGCACTTGAGGCACGTCCAAAATGGCAATCTCTGAATTGGGATAGTC
The DNA here is from genome assembly GCA_021157585.1 of Bacteroidales bacterium. NCBI lineage: Bacteria > Pseudomonadati > Bacteroidota > Bacteroidia > Bacteroidales > Bacteroidales bacterium. The sequence continues at coordinate 27,919 of JAGGWH010000141.1, forward strand.
GTGCTGCAATTTTTCTTAAAGCTGCCGATTTAATTTCGGGACCTTATCGTGCTAAAATTAACGCAGCTACTATGCTTGGTCAATCCAAGAATATTTATCAAGCAGAAATCGATGCTGCCTGTGAATTTGCAGATTTTTTACGATTCAACGTAGAATATATGGCTGATATTTACAGTCAACAACCACTCTCAAGTAAAGGGATTTGGAATCGTATGCAACAACGTCCTTTAGAAGGATTTGTTTATGCCATTACTCCCTTTAATTTCACCGCTATTGCTGGAAATCTACCAGCTGCTCCTGCATTGATGGGAAATGTAGTGGTTTGGAAACCATCAAACACACAAGTCTATTCAGCAAATGTTATTATGGAAATCTTCCAAGAAGCAGGTTTACCGGATGGCGTAATTAATATGGTATTTGCTCCCGGTGCTGTAGGAGGAAGAGTTATGGCGGATCATAAAGATTTTGTTGGTGTTCATTTTACGGGTAGTAATGCCGTATTTAATCGCATTTGGAAAACAATAGGAGCAAACGTAGGAATTTATAATACCTATCCGAAAATTGTGGGCGAAACCGGTGGTAAAGACTTTATAATGATTCATAAATCAGCTAAAGTTGATGAAGTGGTAACGGCTATGAGTCGTGGTGCTTTTGAATACCAAGGACAGAAATGTTCTGCTGCATCTCGTGCTTATGTTCCTGATAATCTGTGGGAAGAAGTTAAAGAAAAGCTGATTACAGATGTCCAATCTTTCCGTATGGGAAGTGTTGAGAATTTCCAGAACTTTATCAATGCAGTAATTGATGAAGCTTCCTTTGATAAATTGGCTACGTATATTGAAAGAGCAAAAAAAGATGCAGAAGCTGAAATTATTGTTGGTGGGGGATATGACAAAACCGAGGGCTATTTTATTGAGCCAACAGTAATTGTAACCTCTGATCCTAAATATGTTACTATGCAAGAAGAATTATTCGGACCTGTTTTCACTATCTACGTTTATCCTGCCGAAGAGTATGAAGAAACGTTAAAGCTTGTAGATGAAACGTCTCCTTATGCTTTAACAGGAGCTATTTTTGCTCACGATCGTTACGCCATTACTCAAGCTGTCGATAAATTGGTGAATGCTGCGGGTAATTTCTATATCAACGATAAACCAACAGGTGCCGTAGTGGGACAACAACCTTTTGGAGGCGCAAGAGCTTCAGGAACAAACGATAAATCAGGCTCTTACCTTAACTTATTACGTTGGGTATCACCAAGAACTATTAAAGAAAATTTTGTTCCGCCAACAGATTATCGTTATTCATTTATGGAAGAGAAATAAGTGCATTTTGAACGATAATGCTTTTTATTATCTTTGCAGCTCAAAAAAAATTAAATACACAAACAATGAAAGAAAAAGTAGATATAGTATGGCAAGATGAAATGGCTTTTGAGGCCAGTTTGCATGAGAATACTCAGAAAGTAATAATAGATGCAGTTCCTGCTGTTGGCGGACGGGATTTAGGTCCTCGCCCAAAAACTTTATTATTGGTTTCATTGGGAGGCTGTACTGCCATGGATGTCATTTCTATTTTAAAGAAGATGAGAGTTAAGCCTGATTATTTCAATGTTGAAGTTGAAGGTGAATTAACAGATGAACATCCAAAATACTTCCATACAATTACTGTAAACTATATTTTCCGTGGTAAAGATTTACCTATGGATAAAATTAAAAAAGCGGTTAGTCTTTCGGAAGATCGTTATTGCGGAGTAACCGAAATGTTAAAACATTCATCAAAAATAATTTCAAACATTATAATAGAAGATTAATATTTATTCTTTATAAAAATGAATGCGCTTCAAGGTAATGGAGCGCATTTTTTATGGCAGAATCTTACTTAAATGGTTAGTTTTAATAACATCTAATAACTCATTTAAAATCATTGCTGTAGCTCCCCATATTTTTATATTATTAATACAGAAACAAGGAGCTGATATGGAATTTTTATTTAAAAATAAAACTTCCTTTAATTGTACTGCATTATCATCTAACAGATCCTTAAGCGAAATTTTATATACTTGTTGCACTTCTGTAGAATCCGGAATAATTTTATTCAAATTTTCTATATAAGCAACGTAAGGCTCTACAATAAAATTACTATTTGGAATATATAAGCGAGATAATTTCCCCAAAATATCGGCTGTACTTACTTCTATACCAATCTCTTCCTGAGTCTCTCTGATAGCCGTTTTCATTAAATCTTTATCTCTTGTTTCTTTTTTACCCCCGGGAAATGAAATTTGTCCGCTATGAACTCCATCATAAACACTTCTTAGAATGAATACTATTTTTGTTTCCCTATTTTCATTAAATAAAACAATAAGAACAGCACTATGTTTTGCATCTTTTGGAGTTTCAGGCCTTCTTATACCATCTATTCGTTCCAATGGAGCCAACTTTAAATGAGATTGAATTCCGGGTAGCTCTTTAGTTAATGCCTTTTTGAATTTATTTTTCAAAATCAGATTCTCCATAATAAATGCAAAGATAATTTTAATCAGATAAATTTTAATCAATAACAAGGTTATAAAAGCGTATTTATAATATTCTGTAAAAAATAAGTTATGGAAATTTAAGAAAACAATACTTTTCTAAAGGCATAAAATTTACTTATACAAGCTAAAAATATGATTATTCAATGAGGATAATTAAGTCTATTTTTTGTACCTTTGCCGCGTGACTAAAGAAAAACATAGCCCCACTTTTGACAGCGATGAACTTGTAGAAGAGAATAAATCTCTAATTTTGTTCAACGATGATTTTAATACTTTCGATTTTGTTATAAGGTCTTTAATTGATGTATGTAATCACGATGACTTACAAGCGGAACAATGTGCTTTTATTGTTCATTACAAAGGTAAATGTGTTGTTAAATCCGATTCTTTTCCCGTTTTAAAACCAATGTTTGACGAACTTTCTCGCCGCGATTTAACAGTTAGTATTGATTAATTCTACAATCGCTCCTTGTTTTTATCTTTTTATTTCGTGCTATAAAAAATAATAAAGTCATTTCCTTTATCTCATTTCTTTTCTTAATTTTACAGAAAATAAAAAGCAATGCCCTGGATAATTATTTTACTCTTAATTGCATTAGGAATTATTTTCTTACTTCTTGAACTTTTGGTAGTTCCCGGTACAACTTTTATTGGAATAATTGGGTTTATATCTCTTGCATTAGGTGTTTATCAAACATTTGTAATCTACGGTATAAGTTGGGGTGTTTTTGCTTTAATAGCAACATCTATTGTTAGTGTGCTTATGCTAATTTTAAGCTTACGTTCTAAAACTTGGAAAAAAGCAATGCTTTCTACAAGTATTAAATCAAAGGTGAACCAAGACAGTAAAAAAATTAGTATCGGTGATGAAGGAATTACTATTTCGCGTCTGACACCAATGGGAAAAGCACGTTTTGGTAATAATTTTATAGAGGTTTCCACTTTTGGCGATTTTTTAGATCCTGAAATGAGTATTCGTATTATTGAAATAAAAAATAATAAAATTTTTGTTGAACCCATAGAGGAGGGATAATCTAATCTCACTTTTCTTATTAAAAAACTTTAAATTATGGAACAAGGAGTAGGAATGTTAATTGGAGTAATTATCGCTGTTGTTATCAGTATATGGATTCTTTTTGTATACATACCGGTTGGACTTTGGTTCTCTGCCTTAGTATCTGGAGTACGCATATCTCTTATACAGCTTGTACTTATGCGTTGGAGAAATGTACCACCAAAAATAATTGTGAATGCAATGATTACTTCCAAAAAAGCCGGATTAGAATTAACCCGCGATGAATTAGAAGCTCATTATCTTGCAGGTGGTAAAATTAAAAATGTTGTTGAGGCTTTAATTTCTGCCGATAAAGCCAATATGGCACTTAACTTTCAAACAGCTACGGCTATTGACCTTGCTGGTCGAGATGTCTTTCAAGCGGTACAAATGTCGGTAAATCCCAAAGTAATTAATACCCCACCGGTAACAGCTGTATCTAAAGACGGTATTCAGCTTATTGCAAAAGCACGTGTTACTGTTCGGGCTAATATCCAACAATTGGTTGGTGGTGCCGGCGAAGAAACTGTTTTAGCTCGTATTGGAGAAGGTGTTGTATCTTCTATTGGTTCCTCCAATAGTCATAAAGAAGTATTGGAAAATCCTGATTCTATTTCACGAGTAGTTTTAGCAAAGGGATTGGATGCAGGAACTGCATTTGAAATTCTTTCTATTGATATTGCAGATATTGATATTGGGAAAAATATTGGTGCTGTTCTTCAGATGGATCAGGCCAATGCCGATAAAAATATTGCTCAGGCACAAGCCGAAAAGCGTAGAGCTATGGCTGTAGCTTTAGAACAAGAGATGTTGGCTAAAGCTCAAGAAGCGCGTGCAAAAGTTATTTTGGCTGAAGCCGAAGTTCCTTTGGCTATAGCAGAGGCATTTAGATCCGGGAATTTAGGTATAATGGATTATTATAAATTCAAAAATATCCAAGCAGACACTTCAATGCGCGATAGCATTGCAAAACCTGCTAAAAAAGATACTAAACCAAAAAAAGATAAGTAGACAAGCATCTGAAGACTTTTATTAAATTCATTTCCTTTTCAAAGCTAATACCTTAAAGAAGGATTAGGGAGTGAGTTTAATAAAAGTCTTTTTTTTATATAATTAATCATAAAAACTAATCGTATGAATTTAAAACACAAACTAATTAAAAAATTGAGCTTGAGCTTTTTCTTTTTATTAGCAGTGCTTATTGCAACACCAGCACTTGCAGCTAAGAAGAAAAAAGAAGAAAAACCTAAAACTGCTTTAGAAGAAACATCTTTCTCAGGCTTAAAATGGCGTAGTATTGGCCCGGCTTTTACTTCGGGTCGTATTTCCGATTTTGCTGTTAATCCAAATAATCCAAGTGAATATTATGTTGCTGCTTCTGCAGGGCATATATGGAAAACAGTAAATAATGGAACAACTTGGACTCCTGTTTTCGATAAAAACGGAGCTTACAGTATTGGAGCATTAAAAATGGATCCTAATAATTCTAATGTAGTTTGGGCTGGAACAGGTGAAAATAACCATCAGCGTGCTTTAGGATATGGAAATGGCATTTACAAAACCATAGATGGCGGAAAATCATGGAAAAATATGGGATTAAAAGAAAGTCGCCAAATTGGAATGATTGCCATTGATCCACGTAATTCGGATATTGTTTATGTCGCTGCCGAAGGATCTGCTTGGGGACCGGGAGGAGATAGAGGTCTGTATAAAACAACTGACGGTGGTAAGAATTGGACTAAAATCCTTAATATTTCGGAAAATACAGGAGTTAATAATGTTGTTCTTGATCCTTATAATCCAGATGTTATTTATGCAACTTCTGAACAACGTCGTCGCCGTGCTTTTGGTAAAATTGGTGGTGGACCGGAATCGGCACTTTATAAATCTACAGATGCTGGTCTTACATTTAACAAAATTACCAGTGGACTTCCAAAAGGTCATATAGGAGGAATGGGAATTGCTATTTCTCCGGTAGATAATAATGTGATTTATTTAATTATCGAAGCTCAAGACGATCAGGGAGGCTTTTTTCGTTCAACCGATCGTGGAGCATCTTTCTCTAAAATGAGTTCATACAGTTCAAGCGGACAATATTACAATACCATAGTTGCTGATCCTGTTGATATAGATAAAGTTTATTCACTTGAAACACGTACTCGTATTACTGTGGATGGTGGTAAAAGCTGGTCTGTTTTAGGAAATAATGCCCGTCACGTTGATGACCACGCTATGTGGATTGATCCAAAAGACACCAAACATTTTATAATTGGCGGCGATGGTGGTATCTATGAAAGTTTTGATGCCGGAAAAAATTATGTATTTAAAACAAATCTTCCTGTAACTCAGTTTTATCGTGTATTTGCAGACAATTCTTATCCATTTTATTGGGTATACGGAGGAACACAAGACAATAATAGTTACGGAGGTCCTAACCAAAATATTAGTTCAGCGGGAGTAACAGCTGGAGAGTGGGTAGTAACAGTTGGTGGTGATGGATTCTGGCAAGCTGTAGATCCTGAGAATCCTGATATTGTTTACTCTGAATATCAATATGGAAATGTATATCGCTATGATAAAAAATCGGGCGAAACCACAGGTATAAAACCGGCTCCTTTAAAAGGCGAAGATAATTATCGTTGGAATTGGGATGCTCCAATGATTTTGAGTACGCATAATGCTCAGACTTTGTATATGGCTGCTAATAAAGTTTTTAAATCTACTGACAGAGGAAATAGTTGGGTAAAAATTAGCGAAGACTTAACTCGTAATGAAGATCGTGATCAATTTCCAATGATGGGAAAATATTGGCCATCTAATGCTGTTGTAAAACATGTTTCCACATCACAATGGGGAACAATAGTAACTCTAGTTGAATCTACTGTTAAGGAGGGTTTAATTTATGCCGGTACCGACGATGGATTAATACAAGTAACGGATAATGGAGGTAAAACCTGGACTAAAGTATCGTCTTTTCCCGGAGTTCCGAAATATACTGTTGTAAGTGATATTATGCCTTCTCGCTTTGATGAGAACGTAGTGTATGCTTCTTTAGATAATACTAAAAGCGATGACTTTAAGCCTTATCTGTTAAAAAGTACAGACAAAGGAAAAACGTGGGTCTCAATTTCAAATAATCTCCCTAAAAATGGTTCTGTTCACAGTATTGAACAAGATTTTATAAATAAAGATTTATTGTTTATAGGAACAGAATTTAGCTTTTTTATTAGTGTTGATGGTGGAAAATTATGGAAGAAATTTGATGCAGGACTTCCAGATATTGCCGTACGAGATATTACTATTCAACAAAGAGAAAACGATTTAGTTATCGCCACTTTTGGTCGTGGCTTTTATATTCTTGACGATTATTCTGCTTTACGCGAAGTAAATGAGGACTTTCTTAAAACAGAAGGATATATCTTTCCAATTGCCGATGCTTTGATGTATCTACAAACAGGTTCTCGTTACGGACAAGGTTCTACGGTTTATCTTGGCAAAAATCCTGAATTTGGTGCCACTTTTACTTATTTCTTAAATAAAGTGCCCAAGACTTTAAAAGCTACAAGGCTTAAAAAAGAGGCTGAACTTTTTAAAGAAGGTAAACCTATTCCTCAGCCATCTAAAGAAGAGCTGAAAGCTGAAGCTAATCAGTTGCCCGCATATTTAATATTTTCTATTACTGACTCCAATGCTAATATTGTTAAAAATATTTATAAAAAACCCTCAGCAGGAATCAATCGTGTAGTTTGGAATTTACGTAATCAAGGACCATATCCTCCTCGTAAAGAAGTCAAAAAATTTGAAGCTACAAATAGCGGAACAGATGGCATTTTGGCAATGCCCGGTAATTATAAAGTAAGTATGTCTTTGGTTTTTAATGGCGAAACAAAACTGCTTGCCGGTCCTGTTAATTTCAATGCCAAAGTATTAAACAACACTACTTTAGGAGCTACTGACAGAGCCGCTTTGGTAGCTTTTCAAAAGCAAGTGAGCGAATTAGCCAAAACAATGGACGGAGCAGAACGTTATTTAAACGAGATGAAAGGAAAACTTGTTAAAGTACGTCAGGCAATACATAATACTCCCGCTTGTTCCTTTGAGATGGAACAAAAGACGAAAATTCTAAGCGAAACACTTCAAGATATAACTTTTGCTCTTAATGGAACACCGGCAAAAGCCAGTCCGGAAGAAGTACCACCGGAACAAGTTTGTTTAAATGATCGTTTAGGTGTAATTATGAATGCTATGTGGTCTTCTACATCTGCACCAACACTAACGGCTATTTCAAATTACGAAATTCTAGTAGAAGAGTATCCTGCTGTTTTAACAAGAATTAAAGCAGCTAAGGTTGAATTAGAAACTATTGAGAAAAAGTTAGACGAAATTGGAGTAATGTGGACTCCCGGTCGTTTACCTGAATTTTTGAAATAAAAAAAATCTCTAATTTTAGAGGCTGTTCAAAAAGAGCAGCCTCTTTTTTTATACTATGAGTAAAACTAAAATATTTCTGTGTTTACCTATTCTTAATGAATCGGAAAATATTCCTGATTTGTTAACTGTGTTGAAAAAACAATCATTTCAGAACTTTGAATTGATTGCCTGTGTAAATCAACCCGAAGAGTGGTGGAATGATACCAATAAAGTAAATCAGTGCATCGATAATCAAAAAAGCATAGAAATACTCAAAAAAGAAAATCAATTAGCTGTTACAATTATCGATAAAAGCAATAAGGGAAATGGATGGCAAGGAAAACAAAAAGGAGTGGGCTGGGCAAGAAAACTTGTTATGGATAAAGCGGCTAGTTTGGGTTCTGAGTCTGATATTATTGTAAGTATAGACGCAGATACAGAATATCCCGAAGATTATCTTTTATCTGTTGTTGATGTTTTTGCGAGAAAGCCAAAAATTACAGGCTTAGCTAATCCTTATTATCATCGTTTAACAAAAGACAAAAAAGCTAATTACGCAATTCTTCGTTACGAAATATATATGCGTAATTATGCCATTAATATGCTTCTAATTGATAATCCATATCATTTCTCAGCTTTGGGATCAGCAATGGCAACTACGGTTAAAGTTTATAATAAGATGGGAGGGATAAGCCCAAAAGCCTCGGGAGAGGATTTCTATTTCTTACAAAAACTAAGCAAATATGGCGTTTTAGCAGATTGGAATAAATACAAAGTTTATCCTGCAGCTCGTTTTTCAAATCGCGTAAATTTTGGAACGGGACCTGCAATGATTAAAGGCAATACAGGCGATTGGTCTTCTTATCCAATTTACCCTTATGGGTTGTTTGAAAAAGTAAGATCTACTTACAATGCCTTTATAGACTTGTTTGAAGGAGATAGAAATACACCAATGACAGTATTCCTTCAAAACCAATTGAAAAAAGAAAACGTTTGGAAGCCTTTGCGACAAAACTATAAAACAAAAGAGCAATTTGTTAAAGCCTGTACAACA
>JAGGWH010000142.1 GCA_021157585.1 Bacteroidales bacterium
CAGGTTTACAAATAGAAACTCTGCTTAAAGATGTTGAAGGTGTATCCAAAATGTCGGTTTTTGCCGATAGAGTTGTGGGTAAACCTTATATGGAAATTCACATAAACAGAGATGCAATTGCTCGTTACGGATTAACTATTAAAGATTTTCAGGAATATATAAGTTCGGCTGTTGGTGGAATGCCTTTAAGTTCTACCGTAGAAGGACGAGAGCGATACCCAATTCGAGTACGTTATGCTCGTGAGTTTAGAGACAACCCCGAAGATTTAAAGAAATTGTTGATTTCGACCCCATCAGGTGTTCAAATTCCTTTGGGAGAATTGGCAAGTATTGAATATACACGTGGAGCACAGTTAATTAAAAGCGAAAACACATTTTTGGTTGGCTATGTAATTTTCGATAAAAAAGATGGCTTTGCCGAAGTTGATGTAGTAGAAAATGCACAAGAATATTTGAATAAAAAAATAGAAGATGGAACATTAGTAATTCCATCAGGCGTAAATTTTAAATTCACAGGAAACTACGAAAATCAGATAAGGGCAACTAAGCGTTTAATGCTTGTTATACCAATTGCTTTGTTGGTAATTTTCTTAATTCTGTATTTCCAATTCCGTTCTGTTATAGGTGCAACCCTAATTTTTTCGGGAATTATTGTGGCTTTTTCCGGTGGTTTTATAATGCTTTGGCTTTACGGTCAGCCTTGGTTTATGAATTTTTCTATTGGCGATGTGCATTTGCAAAACCTTTTTCAGATTGACACTATTAATTTAAGTGTTGCTGTTTGGGTAGGGTTTATCGCTCTTTTTGGAATTGCTACTGACGATGGCGTATTAATTAGCACCTACATAAAACAAATTTTTGATAAAAAGGCACCTAAAACAATTTCTGAGATCAGGGCTAATATTCTCGAAGCAGGAAAAAAGCGAGTTCGTCCGGCAATTATGACTACCGCAACAACTTTAATAGCTTTACTTCCTGTGCTCACTTCAACAGGAAAAGGCTCTGATATTATGGTTCCTATGGCAATTCCAATTTTTGGTGGAATGCTTATAGCAACTCTTACAATTTTTGTTGTTCCTGTGCTTTATAGTATGTGGCAAGAGAGTTTGTTAAAGAATAATTTAATAGAAGAAAAGGAGGTTGATAATGAAAAATAAAATAATAATTATATCGATATTTCTTGCAATAAGTAGTTCATTGTTTGCACAAGATGTGTTAAATCAATATTTAGAAACTGCTGCAAAAAACAATCCTGCTCTCAAAGCAAAATTTAATGAGTATAATGCAAGTTTAGAAAAAGTTCCACAAGTTGGGGCTTTGCCCGATCCTCAGTTAACATTTGGCTATTTTATAATGCCTGTTGAAACTAAAAATGGTCCGCAGCAAGCAAAAGTTTCTTTTGCACAGATGTTCCCTTGGTTTGGAACTTTAAACAGCAAAGAAGACATTTATATATCAGCTGCAAAAGCTAAATACGAAGATTTTGAAGAGGCTAAATCAAATTTGTTTTTTGAAGTAAAATCTACTTATTACGATTTATATTTCATAAAAAAAGGAATAGATATTAGTTTAGAAAATATTGAAATCTTAAACACATTTAAACGTTTGGCTCTTATCAAAATAGAGGCGGGAACAGCTTCGGGAGTAGATGAGCTTAGAGTAGAATTAGAATTAAACGATTTAGAAAATAATTTGGCTCTATTAAAAGATAATTGGTTTGTAAATTCTGTGAAGTTCAATAATCTGTTAAATGTTGGAAATAATACTGATATTCAAATACCTGAAACACTTTGGACAGACGATTTGCAGTTTTCAAGACAAGCAATAATCGACAGTCTTACTCAAAATAATCATCAACTGAGAAGTTTAGATTTTTTGAAAGAGAGTTTTGTATATAACGAACATCTTAGCAAAAAACAAGGCTTGCCTAATATTATCTTGGGTGTTGATTATACTGCTATTGGAAATACAGGAACTTCTCCTGATGCTGGAAAAGATGCTTTAATGATAAAGCTTGGTATTACTATTCCCTTGTATCGTAAAAAATATTCTGCAATGGTAAACGAAGCTGTAATTCAACAACAAGTTATCGAAAACAAGAAAGAGGAAAAAATAAACGTTTTGGAAAGCTTGTTCGAGAAAGTGTATAGCGAATATACTGATGCAAACCGTAGAATTGTTTTGTATAAAAAACAAAGCAAACTGGCAAAAAGAGCCATAAAATTACTCGAAAATGAATACGCCAATAACGGTAAAAATTTCGAGGAAATATTACGAATGGATAAAAGTGTTTTAAAGTATTCATTGGAGCTTGAAAAAGCACGAGCAGATAAGCAAGCATCAATTGCATTTATTAATTATTTAATGGGAATATAAAATTATGAAAACAAATATATTTAAAATAGGAAAAAGAGAGATTGTGATAATCGCAATAACTCTTGTGATAGGAATTAGTCTTGGAAGTTTATTCTTTGGCTCATCTTCAAACGAAAATCACGAAGGACATAATTATTTAGAAACAGAACAAGTTGATGCTACAATTTGGACTTGCTCAATGCACCCTCAAATAAAAATGGATAAACCTGGTGATTGCCCAATTTGCGGAATGGATTTAATTCCTCTGAAAACAAATGAGAATATTGAAGAGGCTGACCCTAACGAAATTCAAATGACCCAAAGTGCAATAAAACTGGCAGAAGTGCAAACTTTTATTGTTGAAGAAGGAGCTCCTGAAAAATCGATACATTTATTGGGTAAAGTAAAACCCGACGAAAGAAATATCGCTACGCTTACAGCTCGTTTTGGCGGAAGAATAGAGAAACTATATGTGAATTACACAGGGCAAAATGTAAAGAAAGGTCAGAAATTAGCCTCTATTTATTCACCCGAATTAAACACGGCACAACAAGAACTTTTAGATGCTGCAAAGTATAAAGATGATAATCCTTCGTTTTATAAAGCAACTCGCAATAAACTGAAATTATGGGAGTTGACCGATACCCAAATTGATGCAATTGAGCAAAGTGATGAGCCAAGTATATATTTTGATATTCTATCGCCAATTTCGGGAACAATTACTCGTAGAGATGTAGCAATAGGTGATTATGTAAAAGAGGGCAACCCATTGTTTGAAGTAATAGATTTAAGCCGGGTTTGGATAATGTTTGATGCTTATGAAAGCGATTTGCCCTGGATAAATATGGGCGATAAAGTTTCGTTTACTCTTCAATCGTTACCGGGCAAAACCTATAATGCAAAGGTTTCATATATCGACCCGTTTATCAATGCAAAAACAAGAGTTGCACAAGTTAGGGTAGAAATGCAAAATTCAAATCTGAAATTTAAACCTGAAATGTTTGTTAACGGAATTTTACAATCGAAGGTTGCAAGTAGTTCAGAGCAACTATTAATTCCAAAAACATCAATATTATGGACAGGTAAACGTGCCATTGTATATGTTAAAGTTCCAAACAGAGAAACGCCATCATTCATTTACAGAGAAATTACTTTGGGTGCAGAAGCCGGTAGTTTTTATGTTGTTGCCAGCGGACTGGAAGAAGGCGAAGAAATAGCATCAAATGGCGTATTTAAAATTGATGCATCGGCTCAATTATTAGGTAAACCAAGTATGATGAACCCTGATGGCGGAAAAGTTTCTACCGGACATAATCACGGTGGCAAAAAGATGACTGACGAAGAAATGGAAAATATGGATAATAATGAAAAGACCGATATTTCTATATCAGGAAAAGTTGACGAAGAATTCAAAAATCAACTTGGAGAATTTGTAAATGCCTATTTAAAAATGAAAGATGCATTTGTTGCGACAGACGAAAAACAGGTTGAGAGTGAAGCAACAAAGCTTTTGGCTGCATTAGATAAAATTGATATGAAACTGTTAAAAGGAGATGCACATAACGAATGGATGAAGTTGCAAAAACCAATAAAGGAAAACCTGAACGGGATTATTAGTATGAAAGGTATTGAAATGAAACGCAGTCATTTTAGCATAGTTTCAAACAAGATTACTGAAGCAATTGAGAAGTTTGGTATTAATACAGATAGCCCTATTTATTTAGAGTTTTGCCCAATGGCATTCGATAATAAAGGTGCTTTTTGGATTTCAGCAGATAAAAAAATCAAAAATCCTTATTTCGGCGACAAGATGATGACTTGTGGTGAAGTTAAAAAGGTTTTTAATAAAAAATAAATCGAGATGGAAACAAATTCTATAATAAGTTGTCCCGAATGCGGTCATCAAAAAGAAGAAGATATGCCTGTTGATGCTTGCCAATTTTTTTATGAATGCGAGAATTGTCACGCCATATTGCGTCCCAAAAAAGGAGATTGTTGTGTATTTTGTTCTTATGGAACTAATCCATGTCCTCCAATTCAAAAACAAAAAGAAAAAAACTAACTATAAAATTATATAAAATGAAAAAATCAATTTTAGTTCTAGGAACTGCAATGTTCTTATTTATGGGAAGCATCACTTTAACAAGTTGCGGAAATAGTAATGATAAATCAAGCAAGCAAGAACAAACCGAAGAGGTTTATGCCTGTCCGATGCATCCCAATATTACAGGAAAAAAAGGTGATACCTGTTCTGTATGTGGTATGGAATTAACAAGTACCAAAACAGCAAAAGAGCATCAAGGTCATAGTCATTAATATTTATTACCGACTTGCAATAAAAGCAAGTCGGTAATTTTTAACTATCGTAAACTCGTATTTCTGATCTTTATCGGAACAGGAAAACAAAAAGGCAACAAAATTCAAATTTCATTCGATTGGGAAACCTTGAATTTTAAGTCTGAATAAAACTAAAAAAGCTTACAGTCTTTAAGAGAGGAAACCCTCTTTTTTTATGCTCGGATTTTACCGTTTTTTTAAATAAGGATGTAATAGCCTTACGGCTACCGAACCATTATCGCCTAAGTTGAATCATATCGTATCATACGATATTGAATATTTATCATCATAGTTCCCAGCAGTGGAGAAATTAAATATTTTCTTTAAAACAACCCATCAACTGATAAATACCGTTCACCAGTGTCATAAGCAAAAGTTAATATTCTATTACCTTTTAATTCATTTTGTTTTTGATGAATAGCAGCCAGTGAGGCTCCTGTCGATATTCCAACAAATAATCCTTCTTTTTTGCTTGCATTACGAGCAAAAGAATATGCTTCTTCTTTTGATATTTTAATTACTCCATCTAAAATATCAGTATCTAAATTCTTAGGTATAAATCCTGCTCCAATTCCTTGAATGGCATGAGGCCCTGCTTTTCCGCCGCTAATTACAGGAGAATCATTAGGTTCAACAGCAAAGACTTTTAATGAAGGCCATTGTTTTTTCAATTCTCTTGCCACTCCACTTATATGTCCTCCTGTTCCTACTCCGGTTATCAAATAATCTATACCCTCAGGAAAATCAATTAATATCTCTTTAGCTGTGGTTTGGCTATGAATTTCAGGATTAGCAGGATTATCAAACTGCATCGGCATCCATCCATTTAACTCATTATTAACTTCATGAGCTTTTTCAATAGCACCTTTCATTCCTTGTTCTTTCGGGCTTAGTATAATTTCCGCACCGTATGCCTTCATTTGTTTCCGTCTTTCAACCGACATTGATTCGGGCATAACAAGAATTAAACGATACTCTTTAACTGCAGCAACAATAGATAGTCCTATTCCGGTATTTCCTGATGTAGGCTCTACAATTACAGTTTCTTTTGTTAGTACTCCTTTCTTTTCAGCATCTTCAATCATAGATAATGCTATACGATCTTTTATGCTTCCGCCCGGATTCTGCTTTTCAAGTTTAATCCATACTTCGATGTTGCTGTTAAATAAATTATTTATTTTAACACTCGGAGTGTTTCCAATAAGTTCTAATATATTGTTCTTTTTCATTTTTTTCTGTCTTTAAATTACGAAATCTATTACTTCTTCTTTACTCGGATTATTATTTTTTAAGTGAACTTTGATTTGATTTAATACAACAGAGTATGGATCAACAGAATGTGTTAACCAAACATTTCCTCCAATAGTTGAATTATGGCCAATTATTGTATTTCCACCAAGAATTGTAGAACCTGCATAAATTACAGTGTTGTTTTCAATCGTTGGATGCCGCTTCTTTCCGGCATATTTTTTGGAAACACTAACGGCTCCCAAAGTCACACCCTGATATATTTTAACTGAATTGCCGACCTCAGCAGTTTCCCCGATTACGATTCCTGTTCCATGATCGATGCAAAAAGATTCCCCTATTTTGGCTTTGGCATGAATGTCTATTCCGGTTTTGCCATGCGAATACTCTGTGAGCATTCGGGGAATAATGGAGATGGATAGTTTGTCTAATTCATGTGCTATTCTATAAACCAATATTGCATAAAATCCAGGATAGCAAATTATTACTTCTTCAACAGATTTTGCAGCAGGATCACCTTCATAAATTGCGATTGCATCCTTTGTCAACAATTCATACAAATGAGGAAGATTTTCCTTAAACTTTTTAATTGTTGATTCGATATTTGTCAAACCAGAATCATAGGATTTAAGAATCCTGTTTAATAAAAGCATAATGTCATCAAGGTGCTTTTCATTCTCTTGAACATAATTGTTCGATAATATCGGAAATAAGTATCCAATTATATCATTGACTAAATTGTACACTTCATTTTTTTGTGGAACCTTACCTCTGCTATTTTTTAAAAATTGGCCACGGGTTTGAGTTAAATTATTTGTTTTCATAAAAAATTAAAAAAAAAGCCCTTTCGAAATCCGAAAGGGCTGTGTGTATGATAATTACTATTAATTAACTACTTTAAACATCAGGATTACATAATGCCCTTTCATTGCTGGTTTTCCAAGAACAACAAAGTACTTCATTATGTAATCTTTCTATCATGTCGCAAATGTAGTAATTAATAGATTCTTCTTACGAATATTAACATTTTTTTATTTTACAGTTTCATTAACTTGCTTTTTTAATAAAGAGAGTGTGTGGAATGCTATTAAACAATGTCTCATATACTCAACGTTCTGAGCGAAGTAAATCTAATGATGATAGTTTACAACCTTAGGAGACTTATATCTATTTTTTATATAAATGATTTGAAAACAAGACTAAAAAATTTGCCTATCAGTTACTTGCAAAATACAACTCTAATAGACCGTTTTTAAGGACTTTTGTTTTGTGTAATAAAAACCGTTATTTTGCATATCCGAGCGGTTTAAACCCGAGCTATTGATATGATATAATAGCTTTTTATAAGAATTGGAAGTTGATACGTAAACTCACATTGGGTTTCATGCGAAAAAAAATCCCGAAGCATGTATTTTTTATTTTATATTTTTTATACTCTATTATACAGCATCCATCCAAAAACGGATGTCAGTGCAATTACATAAATAACAAGTACATAAATCCATTTTCCTCCAAATTTAGGGGTTGGTATTGAGGATAAGTTTAATGCTGACAGAAGCATTAAGATGACATAAATAAGTATTGAAAAAGTGGAATGCTCGAAGAAACGTTCAAATAAAAAGATAAAAGCCAGAATAAGTACATTATTATCAAGTGCCAGTCCTTTATATGTTTTACTGTCGATAAGACCATAAACATTAAAGTAACTCAAACGGATAGCACTAGTAGCAATAATTACAAAAGCTCCGGGTATAAACCATATAGTATAATTTCCGTAGCTTAAAAGTATTATTGCAGGTAAAATTCCAAAACTTACAATATCAATCATTGAATCAAGTTGAGCTCCAAAAACACCTTGTATTTTTGTCCTGCCTTTCAATTTTCGGGCAATAATTCCGTCGTACCAATCAAAGAGAACTGCCCAAAGTACTCCAATTATTGCTGCTGGAAAATTTCCTTTTATTGCAAAATATATTCCTAATACGGCACTCAATAATCCAATTAAAGAACAAATATTTGGTAAATCTTTGGCAAAAGTAAGCATGCTTGGCTGCTGTTTGTCGTTCATGTTATTCATTCTTTAAATACATCACATTTTTCAATGCTTCAATAAGTTTACTGTTTTCCTCGTTGGTACGACTTGCAATTCGAATATATCGGCTTGCATCAGGTTGTGTTTTTCCAACACTATCTTTTATATAAATATTGTATTCAATAAAAAGGCGTTTTGTTACTTCCGGTCCGCTTAAAGCAGCATCGGGCAAACGACAAAAAATATAATTTGCATCGGGTTTAAAAACGGTCATCCCTTCAATAGCCGATAGCTTTTTATAAAAAATATCCCGGTCTAATTTAACCCGTTCGCAGCTATCTTCAAATTCCTGTTTATACTGGGGCAAAATACGTAGAAATTCTTCGGCAAATCCATTGATGTTCCAAATATGAGTGCCATTTCGAACTGCTGCCGCAAATTTCAGGTTAGCCGTTAACAAATATCCTATTCTAAGTCCGCAAATTCCATAAGCTTTACTCATACTTTTAAGAATAGCCATGTTGGCGTATTTGTCAATATCTTGTTCCAGGCTTATTTGTTCTTTGTTGTCAGCAAAATCAAGAAAAGATTCATCAATAATCAGCATGCAATTATGCTTTTCTAACTTTTGTGCCAACCGAATTAAATCGGATTTCGGCACCAATAGCGACGTAGGATTATTGGGTGTTACCACAACAGCTATGTCGGCTTTAACTTTAATAGCTTCAGCAGCAAATTTATCTACATCTAATTGAAAGGATGGAAATTCGAGCGGAAATTCAACCACCTGCCCTTTAGGGGCTGCATTTGCATATTCGTTAAATGAAGGTACGGGAACAATTATTTTTTTTGCTAAATGACCGGACAGTATTTTTATAATTTCAGCAGCGCCATTTCCAACAACTATTCTTTCATTGGGTTGCTGTATTATTTCACCAATTAGTTCGGCAACAGCATCCTGTGCCATGGGGTAATTTAATACTAAGTTCCGAATGTTGTCCTTAAGGTGGGTAAATACCTCTTTAGGTGGAAAATAGAGATTGTATAAATAGGCATGGTCGGTAAAATTATGCCGATAATAGCCACCGTGTTGTTTGGATATGTATTCGTATTTTTCTTCTTGTGTTTTATATTTGCTTTCCATAGTATTTATATCCTAAAATTATGATGCCATTGCATTTTCATGCATATCAACATTTTTCAATCCCTTTGGAAATAATAATTCCGCTTTGGCTAAATCTTGAATGGTATCAATTTCGTACCATGGTTTATGGTCAAACGAAACCGATTCGAATGACAGACTTTTATCGGCAACCATTTCAGTAAAAACGGTTTCGTAGTAGCAGTTAACACTACCAATTGCAATATACTGGTTTAGTTTTTTTACAACCGCACGCCACGATAAAAGTGAAAAACTGTAAATATTTACTGTTTTGTATCGGATATCAGTATATGTATCTGTTGTTCCTTTGTGAAACTTTGTTACTTGATTTTGTTTATTAAGAGAAACGGTGGTTCCATCTAACCATGGTTGCATAAGAGCTACAGCTATCCTATCCGGATAAACCATATTATCAAGCAAAGTGGAGTTCAATACCAAATCACTTTCAAAAAGTACAAAAGGTTCATTTATGATATTACGAGCCATCCAAAGCGAATAAATATTGTTAGTTGTGCGGTATAACCGACTATAAATGTACTCAATTTTTATGTCTCCTGAATGACTACCCAGAAAATCCATTATACATTCATTTTTGTAGCCGGTAACAATTACAAGACGTTTAAACCCTTGTTTCTTCAAGTTATTGATAAGTCGCTCAAGAATTGACTCTTCATTTACAAGGGTTAGGCATTTGGGACAACTTTTTGTTAAAGGTAAAAGACGACTACCCGTACCTGCCGCAAGAAGTAATGCAGTGGAAATACGATTGTCACCATAATAATTGTCTGAATTAATACTCATACTTTATTCAATTGGTGTCATCAAAAAAAACTTAAACGCTCGATTAAAAGCCCCTAGGCGCACTAAGTATTAGTACTTTGATGGATGGATTGGTTACTGATAACTCAACTATAAGTATGAAGTCTGCGAATGCATGAAAGATTGCTTAAAAAAGCACATCAACAAAAATGATAGTAAATATTTGATATCAAAAGATAAGGAATCCCTGCGCAAAGGTACTCTAATAATTCAGATTAACCAATGTTTATATTTAGTACTTTAGTATCGAAACAATACAAACACATGATAAAAGCATAATTTATTATGGAAAAGTTTTTATTATTAGCTCTTTTTGGTATTGCTATGGCTCATTTAGAGGGAGTAACTGTGGTTTATCTTCGTAAGGCACTTGGAGTTTTTGACTCACAATCAAACAGAAAATTGCTCAAAAAAATTCCCAAACACTACATTTTTATTGAGAAAACAAGGGAAGTGGCCACAATATTGATGCTTGTAACTTTAGCCCTTTTGGTTGGCAAAACATGGCTTGATATGGCGGTTGTTTTTCTTTGGACGTTCGCATTTTGGGATTTGTTTTATTATCTATCTCTTTACCTTTTGATTAAATGGCCGCCTAGTTTTACTACGATTGATGTTCTTTTTCTTATACCTCGTCCTTGGATTGCGCCCGTATGGGTTCCTGTCGGGATATCATCAATCACTATCACAGTTATTGCTGTTCTTCTTCTGACTTCTATTTATTAGAAATACTAAAACTTAAGGCAGAAGCCGAAAAGCGAAATTAAAGTGGCGAATTCAAAAAACCAATTAAAACGGTAGTATCCTAAAAACTATCCTTTATCCAATTATAAGGTTTACGTTTAATCCATTTTCCGCGTGTAAAATCAGGGAATTGTTGTACTTGTCCGCCTTCGGCAATAGAAGCCTCAGAAAGCGGTGTAATAGAGCTCCAAGCTGCTGCATCATAAACATCCAATGGAGGTGCAATTTGTCGTTTAGCCGATTCCACAAAAGCATTCATAACAAAGAAATCCATGCCTCCATGCCCTGCTCCTTCCGCTTCGGCACCAAATCGTTTCCATAATGGATGATCGTATTTCTCTAGCCAAGCATCAGCATCATCCCAACGATGTGCTTTTTCTGCTTTGCCTTCAATATAAATTCTATTTCCATCAACTTCCCAAATTCCTTTGGTTCCCTGAACGCGGAATCCTAAAGAATAGGGACGTGGTAAATTAGTATCGTGCGTCACAATAATGGTCTCACCATTGGCTGTATCAATAGTTGTGGTTACAATATCGCCTAACTTCCATTTTAGTTTGGCATTGGGATGATCTTCTCCCCCTTGTGCTACAATATGATTATGCAAACCACGTGATTTTGTAGCGTGAGAAGTAAGCGAAATAAACCTATTTCCCCGATTAATATTAGCATAAGTTGCTACCGGACCAACTCCATGGGTTGGATATAAATCGGCATTTCTTTTTAAACTGTGCTGTGTTCGCCAAGCAGCTTCACTATATCCTTTTTCGCCAAACTCAACACCATGACCATAAGCGTGTACTCCATCGTTGAACTTCACTTCACGTAAATCGTGCTGATAACCACAGCGGAAATGCATCAATTCACCAAATACATCTTGCCTAACCATATTTAAGACGGCCATAATATCACGACGGTAGTTTACATTTTCAAGTATCATAAGATGTGAACCGGTAGATTCGTGAGTATTTACCAAATCCCAACATTCCTGCATCGTCATAGCAGCAGAAACTTCTACTCCGGTATATTTCCCTGCTTTCATAGCATCTACACTCATCGGCGTATGCCAAAGCCAAGGTGTAGCAATAATCACCGCATCAATATCTTCTAAGTCTAATAAGTTCCGATAATCATAATCGTCTTTTCCAAACTCTAAGGCAGTGGGTTTATCTGCCTTCTTCAACATATCCTGAGCCAATCTAAGACGGTCTTTGCTAATATCGCAAATTGCTTTTACATTGATATCTGAACGCTGTAATGCATTTCTTAGATGTCCTGTGCCACGTAAACCAAGTCCAATAAATCCAACATTTAAAACTTGTTTTGAATTACTTCCAAAGGCTAAATTTGGCAAAAATGCTAAGCCTAATCCCGCCATAGTGGAGTTTCTAATAAATTCTCTACGATCGATTGCCATAATTATGATTCTTTAAATACGAATTTAAGAAATAATCGAGACACACAGAGTCAAAAAAGAAATAAAGGAAATTTTAAAACGTTTTATTTAATATCCAAGCCTTATCGTAACCTTGATTACGTATCCATTTAATTTGTTTTTTGGCATCCGCAGAGTTGGAAAACGACTGCATACTAACACGATAAGTTCCGTATTTGCTCTGACCGGCAATAGAAGCGGCGAAACCGTCAGCCTTTAAATGACTAACAAAGGCTTCTGCCCTATCCTTTTCCATAAAAGAACCGCAAATAATATGATATTGTCCTTTTGGAATTTCTATTTCTTCGTGAACGATAAACTCATTAGTTTCTATATCACTTTCAATATCGACATTATCAACCAAAGCATCTTCCGTAGTATTTTCTTTTATATCAGAATCAATAGTTTTATTATCAACTACCGACAAAACTTCTGTATTATTATATTCTTCATCTGAAAACATTGACGATTTCAAACTATCTAAGAATGAAAAAATGGAAGTCTGTTGAATATTCTCATTCTGCACCAAAGTAGGCAAATAAAACAAAGTACCAATAAAAACTGCCAAAGGAATCAATATAGCCGCAATTTTCCTTAAAGCAGAGCTGTTTAAGGTAATCACCTTTGTAGAAGAAAGCTTAACTTCTTTTTTCTGTATTGGAGCTTGCGAACTAAAATCGGACTTACGCTCAATAGACTTTAATGCCAAAGGCCTTAAGCCAAAAGCATTCTCATTATAATTGATAGTTGTATTTGGATTAAACTCCAATTTATTATGGCTATTTCTATCTAAAATCCCCAATTCGCCAAAAGCAATCTGCTTTCCATCGGCAAGATCACGCAGACAATAATCGACAAAGACCTCAAGAAGAAGCAAAGATGTTTTATAAGAAATATCTAAGCGTTGTGATAAGTGATGCGCTAGTAGACCATCGTTAGTATTTAGCTGTGCATTAAAAACTAAATTTCTTCTAGGAGGATTAATACTATATTGATGAGGAACTATCTCGGCAGCATGGTAATTGGTAAGAAAAGCGCCCAAACGAGGAACGATAACACATTCGTGTTCTAATACCAATTGACCAATATGTGCTGCTATATCCATTTATTTTTTTTGAAAGCCAAATGTAGCGCGGAATACATAAAAAATCAAGGAATGTTGGTAAGTTTTAATAAATCAGCAGGAGTGTCGACAGCAACAGACTCAAAATCAGTGACTTTTGTTTGAATAGCGAATCCGTTTTCTAACCATCGTAACTGCTCTAAAGACTCTGTTTCTTCCAATTTACTTTTTGGTAATTTGCAAAGCTGTTCTAAAATATCAGATCGATAAGCATAAATTCCAATATGTTTAAAATAATTAGCTCTTTTGAACATCTCCATTCTATTCTCTCCACGAAAATAAGGAATAGCATATCGACTAAAATAAAGAGCTTCGCCACTCTTCTGTTTAACCACTTTTACAACATTAGGATTATCTAACTCATCTATCTTACTGATAGGCTTTATCAAGGTTGCTATTTGCGTTTCCTGTTTAATAAATGTCTCGCAAAGCTGCTCAATCTGAACCGGATTAATATAAGGCTCATCGCCTTGAATATTTACAATAACGTCATACGACTTTCCTTGACTTTTAAGTTTTTTGACAATTTCGTTACAACGATCCGTTCCCGAAGGATGCTTGGTATCTGTCATTAATACCTTCCCTCCAAAACTAATAATATGCTCAAAAATTCTATTATCATCAGTGGCAACAATAACATCTGCTAAAGAGTTTGCTTTAGAAGCTTGCTCATAAACGCGCTGTATCATCGACTTCCCGTTTATTATAGCCAATGGTTTTCCGGGAAAACGACTGGAAGCATAACGAGCTGGAATGACACCTAAAAATTGCATAATGTTAATTAAAAACCGAACTTAGAATAAACCATGAATTTCAGCATTTATTTTTTCAATAACATTCCCTAAATCTTCGGGATTATCGGTAAAATCGGTATTATCAACATCAACAACTAATAATTTTCCGATAGTATAAGAATTAATCCATTCTTCGTAACGCTCATTTAATTTTTTCAGATAATCAATACGAATTGTTTCTTCATAATCGCGTCCACGCTTTTGAATTTGATTAACCAAAGTCGGTACACTGGCACGTAAATAAATAAGTAAATCCGGTGGTTCGATAAAAGAACTCATCAATTCAAAAAGAGATAAGTAATTATCAAAATCACGCGAAGTCATAAGATTCATTGAATGTAGGTTAGGGGCAAAAATATAAGCATCCTCATAAATTGTTCTATCCTGAATAATGGTTTTATTACTTTTCCGAATATCTACAACTTGTCGGAATCGACTATTTAAAAAGTACACTTGAAGATTAAACGACCAGCGTTTCATATCCTCATAAAAACTGTCTAAATACGGATTATCATCAACGCTTTCGTATAAAGCTTTCCAGCCCATTTGCTTAGCCAACAATCCTGTAAGTGTTGTTTTTCCCGATCCAATATTTCCTGCTATTGCAATATGCATATTATGTGTTTATTTTTTAGGTTTTACCAATGGAAACTCTTTTCCTTTTAATAAATATGATATCTATTTTTTATTTATTTGTTTTGAAGTCAAGACTTATCCACAAAACCAAACAAAGGTAAAAGATAAATTTATCCAATCTTATAAAGAAAATTAGAATCTGTTAACGAAATACTAAAGAAAACGCAAAATTATTTTCCAATTAGTTGAATTTAAGGTAAACACAGGATTTTAATATTGTTAATAATTTTAAAAAAAATGTTGAAAAAAAGCATCTGCACTATCTTACATTATTTTCAATATCTCATCCATATACTCTCTATTATTAGCCAAACGAGGGACTTTATGTTGTCCTCCTAATTTATTCTTCATTTTTAACCACTTATAAAAAGTACCTTGCTTAGCAATATGAACTACAGGTTCCTGCAAAACCATATTCTTATAACGCTTTGCCTCATAATCAGAGTTAAGCGATTTTAGTGCATCATCGAGAGCATCTACAAAAACAGCTATATTATCGGGAGCTTTCTCAAACTCAAAAACCCATTCATGACTTGCAGTATTCTCGTTTAATGAATAAACCGGACTTGCAGTATATTCGTTTACCCAAGCATTAGATTTTTCACAAGCAATAGAGATAGCTTTATCGGCATTATCTATTATCACTTCTTCACCAACGGCATTAATAAAATTTTTTGTCCTACCACTTACCTTTATCCTATAAGGATTTAATGAAGTAAAACGAATGGTATCTCCTATTTTATAACGCCATAAACCTGCATTGGTACTAATAATTAAAGCATAATCTACACCTAATATTACCTCATCCAAACTAATAGTTTTTGGGGTTTCTTCTTCGAGCTGAGACATAGGCATAAACTCATAAAATATACCGTAATCTAACATTAGCAACATATCATCGGCTTCAAGCTTGTCCTGGATACCAAAAAAACCTTCAGAAGCATTATATGTTTGCCAATAATTTATCGGTTCATCAGCAAATAAGTGATTAAACTGTTTACGATAAGGTTCAAAATTTACGCCTCCCCAAAAAAAGGCTTCAAAGTTTGGCCAAACATTCTTAATATTTTCTTCGCCTTTAAGCTCTAAGATTTTTTTAATCAAAACCATTGTCCATGAAGGCACTCCCGCAATAGCAGTAACATCTTGTTGCATAGTAATTTGCGCCATCTTATTTATCTTCTCTTCCCATTCTTCCATTAATGCAACAGCAAGATTTGGAGTTCTGCTCATCTCAACCCAAAATGGTAAGTTCTGAATTAATATCGACGACAAATCACCCTCATAATAAGCTTCATTATTTACTTCATTAATACGATTACTACCACCCATTCCTATACTTTTACCATCAAAGATGAGTGTTTCGGGATGACTATTAACGTATAATGAAAGCATATCTTTTCCTCCCTTAAAATGACATTCTTCAAGAGCATGTTTACTTACCGGAATATATTTACTCTTACCGGCAGTAGTTCCGCTTGATTTGGCATACCATTTTATGTCAGATGGCCATAATATGTTTTGTTCGCCAAGACGTGTACGATCAATAAAAGGTTTTAAATCTTCATAACCGGAGATAGGAAGCCTCTCTCTATATTGGTGGATATTATTGATTGATCTATAATCATATTTTTTACCCCATTCCGTATCATTAGCTCTAAACAACAAGGTTTTAAACCATTCCTCTTGAACATCATGCGGATATTTAATGAAAAGCTCGATTTGATGCATCCGCTTTTTCATGATCCAACTTATAACAGAATTTCGTAATGCCATTGTTTTAAATTAAAGCTATTCAAAAATATAAAATTTATCTGAGACTATTGAAGAATAATATTAACTCATTTGCTGTTAAAAACAATGAACTATTGCTAAAGAGAAACCATGAATAATGTGTTATATTTGCAAAAAACACTTAATGGATAATCGACGAAATAAGATTCAAAATACTATAGTAGGAATTAGTCAGGGCGACTACAATGGAATAAGCTACGAGATAGTATTAAAGACATTCAGCGATAAACGCATGTTTGATTTTTCAACAAACGTACTTTATGGTTCTGCAGAAATAGCTAACTTTTTCCTTAAAAACCTCGGTATGTCAAATTATGCTCTGAACATAACTAAAAATATATCCAACCTTAAATCGAACAAACTAAATATTATAACAATCAATAACAATGACTTAGATATTGAGCTTGGTAAATCGACTAGAAAAGCGGGAGAAATGGCTTTTAATTCTTTAGAAGCTGCTATTGAAGATCTGAAAAAAAGAAAGATTAATGTATTGGTTACAGCGCCAATCAACAAAGACAATATCCAATCGGATAAATTCCAATTTGCAGGTCATACCGGTTATTTGGCTAAAGAATTTAATACTGAAGATTATCTGATGCTGATGGTGCAACAAAATTTACGTATTGGTGTAATTACCGATCATATCCCTTTAAAAGATGTAGCGGAAAGCATAACGACAGAGCTTATAGATAAAAAAATAAAAGTACTCAATCGCTCTTTAGAGTATGATTTTGCAATAAGAAAACCAAAAATTGCTATTCTTGGTCTAAATCCACATGCTTCGGATAATGGTTTAATAGGTACAGAAGAAAAAGAAATTATTAGTCCTGCAATAAAAAAAGCACAAAAAGAAGGAATGTTAGTATATGGTCCTTATCCTGCTGATGGATTTTTCGCCTCAGAAAATTATAAAAATTTCGACGGTATTTTAGCTATGTATCACGATCAGGGGTTAATTCCATTTAAAACTTTAGCTTTTAAAGATGGCGTTAATTTTACTGCCGGATTACCTGTTGTTCGTACTTCACCGGCTCATGGTACAGCTTACGATTTATCAGGCAAAAATCTTGCTTCGCCCGATTCATTCCGTCAAGCGGTTTATTTAGGAGTTGACATATACAAAAACAGAAAAATATATGATGAGTTTAGTAAAAATCCTTTAAAATCAGCACTGAAAAAAATTAATCATAGATTAATTAAAGATGAGGATGCCTCAATACTTCCCGATGAAAATGGTGATAAATCATCAGGATTACCTTATTAATAATTAATATCATTATTTACATATTCTTATAGAATGTATAACATTTCCACAATAGTCTCAGTCGTAAACGGAGAACTGCTATCCTCCGGTACTAAAGATTCAAAGATTAACGATATTCTTATTGATAGCCGGAAGCTGATTTCTCCAAAAGAAACACTTTTCATTGCCCTAAAAACAAAAAAAAACGACGGCCATAAATATATCCTATCACTTTACAGAAGAGGACTAAGAAATTTCTTGATTTCTGTTCCTCCGGAAAACATTGAAAGTTTTAAAGATGCAAATTTTATTATTGTAGAAGATACACTTGCAGCTCTTCAGCTTTTAGTTAGTGATAAGAGGAGAAAATTTGATATTCCTGTTATAGGAATAACCGGCAGCAACGGTAAAACCATAATAAAAGAATGGTTGTTTCAAATGCTCCAAGCTGATAAAAATATTATTCGTAGTCCTAAAAGTTACAATTCTCAGATAGGTGTTCCACTGAGTGTTTGGCAAATGAAACCCACACACGAATTAGCAATTTTTGAAGCGGGTATTTCGGAAACCGACGAAATGCAAAAACTTCAAGCCATTATTCAACCTACTATTGGTATTTTTACAAATATAGGGCAAGCACACGATGAGAATTTTATAAATACAAATCAGAAAATTGGAGAAAAACTTAAACTATTTACCAAAGTCGATACTTTAATTTACAATTTAGACCATTCTGAAATTCAAGGTATTATTATCCGATCTCAAATTAACGAAAGCGTTAAATCTTTTACTTGGAGTACAAAACAAGCTGCAGACTTACAAATTACAAAATCGGAAAAAGTTGAAAATAGCACTTTTTTAAATGCATTGTTTAAAGAAGAAGAAATAGATATTAGGATTCCATTTATTGATGCCGCTTCTATAGAAAACAGCTGTCACGTTTGGGCAACAATGCTTTATTTGGGTTATGATAATAAAGTTATTAAAGAGCGAATGCTACAACTAAATCCGGTAGCTATGCGCCTTGAGTTAAAAGAAGGGATAAATAATTGCTCTATAATCAACGACAGTTATAATTCGGATATTAACTCACTATCTATTGCTCTCGATTTTCTTAATCAACAAAATCAACATAATAAAAAAACTCTTATTCTCTCCGATATTCTGCAAAGCGGGAAAAGTGATATGGACTTATATCAAGACATCTCGCTTTTGCTTAATGAAAAAAGTGTAGATAGACTGATTGGTATAGGCTCTGCTATCTCGCGTATGCGCGATAAATTCAATTTGGAAAGCCACTTCTTCCCGACTACAGAAGAATTTCTAAGCAAATTTCCGTTTACCAATTTTCAAAACGAAAGTATACTTCTAAAAGGAGCTCGTTTCTTTGAGTTTGAACGGATATCAAAAGTGCTACAACAAAAATCTCATCAAACGGTATTAGAGATTAACCTCGATGCTATGATTAGTAATCTCAATTACTTCCGCTTAAAGTTAAAGCCGGAAACCAAAATGATGATTATGGTAAAAGCCTTTTCGTATGGCAGCGGTAGTTACGAGATTGCAAATATTATGCAGTATTTCAGAGCCGATTATTTAGCTGTTGCCTACGCAGATGAAGGCGTTGAACTCAGAAAATCGGGGATAAACCTACCTATTATGGTTATGAGTCCCGATGAGCAAAGCTTTGACAGTATACTAAAATACGATTTGGAACCCGAAATATATAGTTTTACTATTTTAAATAAACTGGAAGAAGCAATAAAAAGGAATATTCTGCCTAAGAATAAACCTATAAAAATTCACCTGAAAGTTGATACGGGAATGCATCGCCTTGGTTTTGAATCAGAGGATATTGAACAACTTATTCTTCGATTAAAAGCCAATAAGCAAATCTATACAACTTCTATATTCTCCCATTTGGCAGCAAGCGACGATGCTCGTTTTGATGAATTTACTCACGAGCAAGTAGCTAAACTAAATGAGCTTAGCGAAAAAATACAGGCCGAATGCAATCATCATATTTTAAAACATGTTTTAAACTCAGCAGGCATCAGCCGATTTCCTGAATATCAATTAGATATGGTACGTTTGGGGATTGGATTATACGGTATATCGCCAAATCCGGAAGAAGAAAAAAACTTAAGAAATATCGGAAGTTTAAAAACAAGTATAACTCAAATTAAACAAGTAAAAAGTGGAGAAAGCATAGGCTATAACAGAGCTTATCTTTGCAAAGAAGACAAAACTATCGGCATAATTCCTATTGGATATGCAGACGGTCTTAACAGAATGCTTGGTAACGAAAAAAGCAGTCTGGTAATTAACGGAATAAAAGTACCCATAATTGGTAATATCTGTATGGATATGTGTATGGTAGATTTAAGCGGAATAGAGGCAGAAGAAGGTGATGAAATTATTATTTTCAGTAATCAACAGCATATTAGAGAGTTAGCAAATATTGCTCAAACTATTCCATACGAAATCTTAAGTGGTATTTCCCGACGGGTAAAACGGGTTTATTTTAAAGAGTAATGAAATCTACACTTCTTCGTTTAATATATATCGCTTCAGTAATTATTGCTGTACTCTCTTTCTATTTCTTCGATTTAAAACAGTTTTTTCAAATTGAATACTTACTTCAATTTTTAGATTATATCCAAAAATATAGCCTAATAAGTGCCTTGCTCTTTTCGTTAATACTAATTACATTCTCTCTTTTAAATTTACCCACCTTTTATTTCTCTATTTTGTTCGGTTACATTTTCGGTTTTATTCCCGGATTAATTATTAGTTTAATAAGTAGAACTTTAGGAGTTATTGCCGCCTATTATAATATTCATTTTTTATTTTTTGATGTTTTTACCAAAAAATACGGAGAGCACCGACATATAAAAAAGGTTAATAATTTAATAGAAGAAAAAGGATTCTCTGCGGTTGTAATTCTACGTAGCCTTTACGTTTTCCCTACCAGCTTTCTAAATGCAGTTTTTTCCATTTCAAAAATAAAGCCTTCTTCCTATTTCTTTGCTTCGGCTATCGGCTTACTCCCTACATCTATTATTAATGTGAGTATGGGATATTTTATTGCAAATAATGAAAACTTAAGTGATAATCCTCTTTTGCTAACACTAAGTATTGTTTTGGCTTTGACATTAATAGGACTTAGTTTGATTTATATGCGAAGATTGAAAAAAAATTGAAAAGTTCCACATTCAAGGTTTAAAGTCAACAAAGTTAGTCCGAGTGGTGGGATCTGGGGGTAGGTTTATTTTCGTTTTGTAGCCTATTTGTTTCCTATGTTGTGG
>JAGGWH010000143.1 GCA_021157585.1 Bacteroidales bacterium
GTTACTTTTAACCTCTCCTCTTGACGCTCTATTTTTAAACGAATCATTCCATAACCATTCGTTCCAAGCCAAATAAATCCCTTTTTATCTTGATAAATTGTATATGTTGACTTAAAGTATTCACAAATTTCGTTTCCAACAATTTCTGACCAGCTAATAAGTTTCGATTTTTTTGTATCAAAAACATTAATCCCCTCTCCATCCGTTCCAACAAAAATCAGATCGTCTTGTCCTTTGCAAAGTGCAAATACAGCATTGTTAATTGAGCTGTTACTTTCATCGAAAATTTCATATTTTAATGGTTTGATGGAATTTAGATTGAATTTTGAAGGAAAGTGGAATAAGCCTTTTCCTTTTGTACCAATCCAAATAGATTTTCCTTCCTCTACTAAAAACGCCCTAACAATACCCCCTTCAATCTCGGGTACTTGTGCTTTCGAGATTAGGTTAAACGCCTTTCTAAGAGGGTACATTTTAAAGAGTCCGTCTCCATCAGTGCCCGTCCAAATTATATTTTCATTTCCTTGTAATAATGTAGTTATCTTTTGATTATTTAAGTACTTTAACCAGGATTTATTGCCAATATTTCCTGAGCTATCAATCATAAAATACCCTGATTTACTCAAGAGAACAATTCCTTCAGTAGTATATCCAGTGATATTTTGAACGTCCTTTTTATCTATCGTCACGTCACTATTATCCAATAGTGAATGTACTTTAACATCTCCTGTTATTAAAATGGTACAAATTTTCCGATTTGGCAGTATCCCGAATTCTCGAATATTTTCTGATATTATTTTATTTTCTGATATTATTAATTCACCACCATTTTTAGTGTCAAGGGTTAATAAAAAAAGTTCGTTGTTTTCGAATAACACCAATAATTCACCTTTTGATGTGAATTCCATATTTTTGACAGCTTTTGCTGGAAGTTTTTTGGTCTCTAATAATTTAAAATCAATGCCATCAAAGTACCCTATTCCCCAACCCTTAATAGCACAGAAAACCCTCTTTGAATTATCTAGAGTCATATTGAATTCCGATTCAGTTAAAGGAGATATTTTTTTTCTTGAAAAATAATAACGCTGAAACGTATTCGATTTTTTATCATAGCTATTAATCCCGTGTATTGTCAATATCCAAATACTACCGGCATTATCTTCATCTATTTTCAGTATTACCTGATTGGATAAACTTTTTTCATTATTCAGCTCCGGTCTGAAAATTTTGAAGTTACTCCCATCGTATCTGTTTAATCCATCCCAAGTGCCTATCCATAATAAATTTTCTGAATCCTGAAATATTGCATTAACCGAACTGTTTGAAAGCCCTTTGGTATTATCTAATTGTTCTATTGTATATTTTAAATCTAAAATTTTTGAAGTATCAAGCAATTCTTCAATAGTATTATTAGCACCTCCAAGCTCTATATCTAGTTTTAAGTCAGAACTTGAATTCTTTAAAACGGTTGAATCCTGCTCTCTTTCACAAGAAACAACAAATATGGCGGCGATTAGAATGCCAATAAAAAATCCTTTGTTTTTCAACCTGTATCTTTAATTACATTTTTATCAATCAAATTTATTTTCATGCTAACCGAATAGTAAGATTTCGGATTTCTTAACAATTAATCAGTATAAACCATTTATAGTAATCTACTATAACTAATATTGATTCGAAACACTCCACAGATAACCACTTGCTGTTTTTTTAATCATGTAAAAATAACAAAATTTATCGAAAATATATTAAAATATCAATCCCGTCCTAAACGATTAAAAAAAAGTAAAAAAAGAGAGTGAAAATTAAGTATCTCAAATTATCTTTGAGTTGAACAACAAAAAACCACTCTCTTATGACAAATATAACATTATTTGGACAAATTATTCAAAGATTAGACCGTTCAATTTTCAATAAACTTGTAAAGACTCACGATTCAGATAAGCATAATAAAGGATTTGATAGTTGGGCTCATTTAGTATCCATGCTTTTTTGTCATTTTGCAAAAAGTCAATCACTCCGAGATATAAGTAATGGTTTAAAATCAGCCACAGGAAATTTAAATCATTTAGGTAATGTACACCCTCCTTCTAAATCTAACCTTGGTTATCAAAACAAGAATAATAATTGGGAACTCTTTCAGGATTACTATTACAAGCTGTTAGAACATTTAGGACAGCAAGCAGGATTTAAGCAAGTTAAATTTAGAATTAAATCAAAAATATTTTTACTCGATTCAAGTACAGTTAGTTTATGCTTGTCTCTTTTTGATTGGGCAAAATACAAAACTAAAAAGGGTGCAATAAAAATGCATACTCTACTTGATTATGATGGTAATTTACCTGCTTATGTAAATATTACAGATGGTAAAACTGCCGATAATAAAGGGGCATATGAAATACCCTTATTAAAAGGAAGCGTTATTGTTGCAGATAGATTTTATAATGATTTTTCATTACTAAATGTTTGGGACAGCACAGGCGTATTTTACGTAATTAGGCATAAAGAAAACATTAAATTTCGGTCTGTTAAAGAAAAAGAACTTCCAGAAAATAGACATCAAAATTTATTGAAAGATGAAATTATTGAACTAACAGGATTACAATCAAAAAAGAAATACTCTAAAAAACTCAGAAGAGTGGCTATTTGGGATGAAAAAAATGAATAAGTAATAGAAGTTATTACAAACAATATGACTTGGTGCGCTAATACAATTAGCGAACTGTACAAAAGTAGATGGCAAATAGAAATATTTTTTAGGGAAATCAAACAACACATTAAATCATTTATTGGAACAAGCCAAAATGCAGTTATGATACAGATATGGACTGCTATGATAACAATTTTAATTTTGAAGTATTTAAAGCAATTGGCTAAATACAATTGGTATCTTTCAAATTTAGTGGCTTTTATTAGACTAAATTTATTTGTCAAAATTGATTTAATAAAATGGCTCAATGAACCTTTCTTAAAAAAGGAAAAACCACCAAACATTAATGCACAAGGGGTTCTTTTTCATTTTTGAAAACAATTAATGCTGTGCTTAAGGTATAGCGGCTAAAAATATTTTTGTAAATTTTATTTAGGACGGGATTTAAAACACATTTATTCTTAACTATTTAATACAATTACATTAAATAATTATCCCTACTTTTGCAAACTTTTTCGAGAACAAATACTATTAAAATACATTCAAATGATTACAATTGCAGATTTAAGAATTCAGTTTGGTAAAAGAGTCTTGTTTCAAGATGTAAATATGCAGTTTCAGCCAGGAAATTGCTATGGAGTTATTGGAGCAAACGGAGCTGGGAAATCAACTTTATTAAAAGCCATCTCCGGCGAAATTGATACCGCTGCCGGACATATCAGTTTAGGACCCGGTGAAAGACTCTCGGTCTTAAGTCAGGATCACTTTGCTTTCGACGAATTCTCAGTTCTGAATACTGTAATGAAAGGTCATGCTGAATTGTGGGATATTATGCAAACTAAAGATGCTTTATACGCAAAAGCAGACTTTACAGATGCTGATGGTATTAAAGCAGCCGAATTGGAAGAGAAATTTGCCGATATGGACGGTTGGAATGCAGAAAGCGATGCCGCTTCTCTTTTGAGCGATTTAGGAATTAAAGAAGAATTTCATTATACCTTAATGAAAGATATGAGCGGAAAACAAAAAGTAAGAGTATTATTGGCTCAAGCTCTTTTTGGCAAACCCGACAATCTTCTCCTCGATGAACCAACTAACGACCTCGACCTTGAAACAGTAATGTGGTTAGAAAATTACTTAGCCAATTATGAAAATACCGTTTTGGTTGTTTCGCACGATAGGCACTTTTTGGATACTATCAGTACACATACCGTTGATATCGACTTTGGCAAAGTACAACTCTTTGCAGGTAATTACAGCTTTTGGTATCACAGCAGTCAGTTAGCTCTTAAACAAGCTCAGATGCAAAACAAAAAAGCTGAGGATAAAAAGAAAGAGCTTCAGGAATTTATCCGACGTTTTAGTGCTAATGTTTCAAAATCTAAGCAAGCTACCAGTCGTAAAAAAATGATTGAAAAGCTTAATATTGAAGATATTCAACCTTCAACAAGAAAATACCCCGGGATAATATTTACTCCGGAACGCGAAGCAGGAGATAAAATCCTTGAAGTAAGCGGTTTAAGCGCAAGTATTGATGGTAAAATATTATTTAGAGATGTTGAATTCTATGCTAACAAAGGCGATAAAATTGCATTCCTATCAAAAGACCCACGCGCAATGACAGCTTTTTTTGAGATTATAAATGGAAAGCAAAAAGCAGATGACGGAATATACGAATGGGGACAAACCATTACTAAAGCATATCTCCCTGTAGATAATTCTCCATTTTTTAGAAATAAATTAAGCCTTTTCGATTGGCTCTGTCAATTTACCAACGATACAACTGATCTGTACATTAGAGGGTATTTAGGGAAGATGTTATTTGCAGGAGAAGATATTCATAAACAAGTAGATGTACTTTCCGGAGGAGAAAAAATCCGTTGTATGATTTCAAAAATGATGCTTGTAAACGCCAATGCATTAGTATTAGATACACCTACAAATCATCTCGACTTAGAATCTATTCAGGCATTCAATAATAACTTGGTAAAATACCCGGGTAATGTGTTTATGTCATCTCACGATCATGAGTTTATCCAATCTGTTTGTAATCGTATTATTGAACTCACACCAAACGGAATTATAGATAAACTAATGAATTACGATGACTATATTGTTGACGAAAAGATACAAGCACAAAGAGAAAAAATGTATCAAGTGTAATCTTCTAACTATAGCAGTCCGAAGATCATAAGAATAGATATAATTATCTCTTTATTATTTTTTCATGTCTACACTTTAACAATTCTTAAAGAATAAATATCATTTTTCATATTGATATAATCTATCTTTGTAACTTAATATTTTTTTTATGAGAAAATTCGACCAACTTAGTTTTTCAACTATTATTCCTGATGTTGTTTCGAGATATGCAAAAAATAATGCATTAGGATATGTTGACGAAGAGCCTATGACTTACGCACAAATGGGTAAGATGATAGGAGCTGTTAAAGCATTTTTGGAAACATCTGATATTAATCCCGACGACAAAGTAGTTATTTACAGTCAGAATATGCCCAATTGGGGCGTGGTTTACTTTGCTTTACAATGCATGGGGGTTGTTGCTGTACCGGTTTTACCCGACTTTAATTCTTTTGAATTACAAAATGTATTACAACATTCCGAAGCCAAAGCAATTTTTATTTCTAAAAGTTTAGAATTCAGATTAAAAGAAGTAAAAACGGATACTGTTGAAACAATTGTACGTATTGACAACTTCGACATTCTGAAATCAAAAAATAAGAATATTGTCTTTGATGAAAATATTCAAAGTTCCAAAACTTATTCTCCTGACGAAAATAAATTATCTGTACTGCTTTACACATCAGGGACTACCGGCGACTCCAAAGGCGTTATGCTATCGCAAAAAAACATACTTACAAATGCTTTTCAGTCAGACGGAATACAGGAAATACTTGAGGGCGACAAATTCCTATCTGTTTTACCACTGTCGCATACCTACGAAAATACTATAGGACTGATATTACCAATTTTAAAAGGAGCCAACGTAACTTACTTAAGCAAGCCTCCTGTTGCCAGTGTTTTATTACCTGCAATGCAAAAAGTGAAACCGGATATTATGCTCACCGTTCCTTTGATTATAGAGAAAGTATTCAAAGCCAGCGTTTTACCAACTATCCAGAAAAAAACTGCTACGCGACTTATGCATAAGTTTGCTCCTACTCGTAAATTAGTTTATAGAATAGCCGGAAAAAAACTATATCAAACTTTTGGCGGAAACCTTAAATTTTTTGGCATAGGAGGAGCAAAACTAGATCCCGTTGTAGAGCAATTTCTTCGCGATGCTAAATTTCCTTATGCTATTGGATACGGATTAACGGAAACTGCACCATTACTTGCAGGATCTAATCCAACTGAAACAAAATTTCAAGCCATAGGAACAAAAGTCGATAATCTTGAATTAATCATAAATAATCCTAATCCAAAAACCGGTGAAGGAGAAATTTGGGCTAAAGGTCCGAATGTGATGTTAGGATACTATAAAAATGAAGAAAAGACAAAAGAAGTATTAACCGAAGATGGCTGGTTTAAAACCGGAGACTTAGGTGTTTACGATAAAAAAGGAGTGCTTACTCATAAAGGGCGCTTAAAAAATATGATTGTAGGTGCAAATGGAGAAAATATCTATCCTGAAGAAATAGAATCTTTAATTAATAACTTTCGCTGTGTTGTAGAATCAATAGTTATAGAGCAAAAAGGCAAGCTCGTTGCTTTAGTTCATTTTGATAGAGAAGAGTTGGAAAAGAAGCTAAAAAGCATTAAAACAGACATCAGCCATAAAGTTGATGACAAATTTGATGAAATCTCAAAACGAGTAGACGAAACTATAAACGAATTAGCAAACGAACTTAAACAATACATTAATACAAGAGTAAATAAGATTTCCCGAATTCAGTCATTAATTATTCATCCGGAACCATTTATAAAAACAGCAACGAAAAAAATCAAACGTTATTTATATAAATAACCGACCTTACAAATAGTTAGAAATATAACTCATTAATTGTTCTGTTTTCAAGAATGAATTAGTGAGTTATACTAAGTTTAAGGGTTTCTTTAATATTAGCCGATTTAAAATCTATTAGATATATCCCTCTGCTAAACACTGACAAATCAATACGTTGCATAGAAGACCCCTTTTCTGCAAACCCTGACCACTGCTGCATTATACGTCCATTGATATCCATAACTCGAATTGTATAATCACCTTCTATCTCCAAATTAAAAAGCAAGTTCACAAAACCTTTTGCAGGATTTGGGAATAAACTAAACTGTGATTCCTCAACTATATCCTTAATATTAATCTTAGACATTTTTTGCTGTCTCAGTTCTTGTGAACCAAAAGTGATTAACATATCATTTCCATTCCAATCTTTCAAACTAAAACTTATAGGCTCTCCTTGATTGTTATTAACCATAACTTGATCCAGTTGCGAACCATTTTCAACAACCATACTCAAATCTTCGGCAGGTAATTCATCTGAATTTATTTCGACAGTTAAGATGCCATTGTTTATAGAATAATCAAAATCAAGAGCACTCCTATCCAACCAATAATCGCCAAAATCTTCAAAATTGTAAGTAATAACAGTTGATGGAATACTTTCCAATAAATTCTGTAAAGCCTCTAATTTCCAATCACGATTTGGTGAAATAAGTAATGTAGAAGAAGCATTATTTCTATCATTTCTCACTATTACATCTGTCCAAACATCTACAACTTCATCAATATTTGTTTCCTCTAACTTAATCCTTGTTGATGCATCCTTTATGGTTAACGGAATCTCTAAAACATTGGTTTGATTACCACTAAAAGCTCTATTAGTGCGTTGAAAATAAGGGAAATTAGTTAAGACATTATTTGCACTCATAGAAGAACTAAAAGCATAACCCAGATTATCCATTACATTAGCCAAATGATTATTAAAAGCTAAAGCACCTGCGCGAAAAGAACGAACATTTGCTCCAATATCGTTATTCAATAAATCGCGCGAAACTTCTAACTCTCCGTAAACAGTACCGCCCACGGTATAAGAACCGTTATAAAAAGGCTGATAAGAAAACTGTGTATTTCCAGGCTCTCCGGTAGGAAATACTGAAGTCTTGGCAAAATCGGGGAAATGACCAACAGAATGACTTCCGATAGTATGATTACGTTGAGGTAACTCCTGAATTATTTCAAAATTAGAAGCTTCATAATAAGCACTCATATAGCTATCCTTAAAATAATGAGTAGCCACAAAATAGTGAGTACTAATATCTTGAACAAATTCCCAATTAGAAAAAACATCCATAGTAGCAATAATCTTTCTACTATCTACATCGTGAGTAACCAAAAGAGTGGATGTTGATTCACCGGGGGAAGTATGTTTGTAAACCGACACTTCTTGATTTTCAGTAAATATTGCTCTTAACATTAGCATGAAAACATCGGTAGTCGGCTCAAAACCATTGGAATAAGAACGTTGAGCCTTATAATCTTTATTAAGCAAATTACGCAAAATCACATCTTTCCACTCTACTCCAAACGCATAGGCTTTTCCGTCGCCATAATTATTCCGACAAACGGCTATTTTACCATCCTCAAATGTAGCCATTGCCTGAGCATTTGCAATAGTATATCCACGAGTATAAATAGATTTATAATAGTTGGCATCTGCCAAAGGAAGAGTTCTTTCCAATGAATCATCAATCCATTTTAACTCATCAAAAGTATCATCTTCTGTCCAGTTTAATGTATAGCGATACCTATCTAATTTAGTAGTTTGAATACCAAATAAATCAAACAAATCGGTACTTTTAATAAAAGGAGCTATTAATATTCCACCCTCGGAAACCCATGTCTTCAGCTGATTAATTTCCTCACTACTCAAAGTTTCTTCTTTCAAAGCAGAAGTAATCAAAATAAAATCCATACTACAAGCTTCAGTTAATGAAGTAGTAACAGAAAATGGAATTCCTGCAACATCAGCCATTTGAAGAGTACTAGATAAATTTTCTTTATTTGTTTCCCCATTTCTATCGCAAATATCGAGTATAGCCAAACGATGAGTTTTAACTTCTACAGGTGGTTCTGAATTGTTTCCAATTCGTGTAATTAAAATATCGTTATCCTTCCAATTTTCAGATTGAAAAGTAAGAGCTTCGCCCGATAGATTAAGCAGAACAATACTTTCCAAGTTTTTCCCGTTGCTAATAACCAAACTTTGATTTTCGTCTATTGCAATATCATTTACAAATTGTATTTGAAGCTTATTTTCTGCTAAAGCATAATCAAAATCCAAATCACGACGTGCTAACCAATAATCGCCAAAGGCATCAAATTCAAATGGAATAACTGTAGATGGAATTTTGCTAACTAAGCCTTTAAGCGCATCTAATTTCCAGCCTCTATTTGGATGAATAAGCAAAATAGTTGGTGCGTTATTATCATCATTTTTGATTACAACATTGGCCCAATTTTCAACAGCATCATCAAAAGTCTCTTCAGATAATGGATGATTTTTTGATGCATCAGATATGGTTAAAGGTATCTCATAAACCTCTGTTGGCTCTCCACTATATGCACAATTAGTTCTTTGGCGATAAGGAAAATTCGTCAAGACATCATTAGCGCTATTCGTTGAATTAAAAGCATAACCCATATCCGACATCACATTAATCAGGCGCAAATTAAAAGCCAAATGACCCGCACGAAAAGAGCGAACATTTGCACCAATATCTGTATTAAGAAGATCTCGAGATACTTCTAATTCTCCTGTAACTGTACCTCCTGTTGTAGAGCCATCTTGATAAACGGGGTGGTAATTTTCTTTTGTATTTCCGGTCTCTCCTATCGGGAAAAGTGTTCTGTCGGCAAAATCAGGAAAATGACCTACAGAATGGCTACCTATTACATGTCCGTCTGCCAATAAATCTCTTAGCTTGGGTAAATCTTTTTCTTCGTAATAGTTAGACATTCGAGCATCTCTAAAATAATGAGTAGTCACAAAGTAATGTGCCTTTATCCCATTATTTGCTTCCCATTCTGAGAAATAAAACATAGAGTCTACACCTGTTTGACTATCCACATCGTGAGTTATCAGTAATGCTGATGTTGAATTTCCCGGAGAAGTGTGTTTATAGATAGCTACTTCTTGATTAGTTGTATATACCGCTCTCAAGAACAATAAAAACATATCAGTAGTTGGTTCAAAACCATTGGAATATGTACGATGAGCATTATAATCTTTATTC
Source organism: Bacteroidales bacterium (assembly GCA_021157585.1). Taxonomy (NCBI): domain Bacteria; kingdom Pseudomonadati; phylum Bacteroidota; class Bacteroidia; order Bacteroidales; species Bacteroidales bacterium. The sequence continues at coordinate 9,908 of JAGGWH010000143.1, forward strand.
ATTAAATTTTTTAAAATAATATCTCTTAAATCAAACCCCAAAGTATAGGCTTTTCCTTCTCCCAAATTATTTACTGTAATCGCAATAGAGTTATCTTCAAAAAAAGCTAAAGCAGATGCTTGTGAAACCGTATAAGCTCGCGTAGAAATAGATCGATAATATTCCGAATCGGCCAAAGGCAGCTCTTGTTCCAGCTCTTCATTCACCCATTTTAACTCAGGGTGATTAGAACTCATATCCCATCGCATCCAATAGCGATTTGTTTCCAGACTTGAAGAATTTATTCCAAAAAGATCAAAATAATTCTCACTACTAATAAATGGGGCAACTAAAATACCACCATCGTGAACATAATTAGTCAGTTGTTCAATTTCATCCAACTGCAAAGTTTCATCCTTTAGTGGAGAAGTTATCAAGACAAATGGATAAGTGTTAGCCTCGGTAGGATTAGTAGTTATTACATAAGGCATTCCGGCTACTTCTGCCATATGGATGGCACTTGCTAAATTTTCTTTATTGACCTCATTATTTCGTTCACATAAATCCAGTATAGCCAACTTATGACTTTGACCAAAACTAAATAGCGATAGAAACAAAAAAACTGTTTGAAGAGTGATGCGTTTCATTGTTTGGGTTTTTAATCTATAACGAAACTACAATACTGCTAATAAAGCTTCAAACAATAATACGTAAGAGAAGGTTTTAAATTTGTAAATGTGAATATTCCGTATGCTTTTGTAAAAGCAAGAAAATTAATAAGTTAACACTAACTTTATCAATAGCTATATTAAACCCTAATCACTCTCTCCCATATCAATATTATACCAATCAATTTTTCTTGAGAAATACATAACAATAGCCAAAATAACAAACAGTCCTATACTTCCAATCAAAAGGGCATAATCTTGAAGTTGAATTATTACAAAAATAAAACTGTATAAAATAAACAAGATACCTGAAATAAGGAAAGTTAAATTATTCGATTTTAGTATTGCTTTAACATAAGCAGTTATAAGAAGTAAAGTTGAAAAAGCGGAAAGAATAAATGCATAATTAAATTTCATATACTCCGATAATGCCAATAATAATGAAAAGAAAATAATTAACGAAAACCCAACTAAAATATATTGAACGGGATGAATAAATTTCTTATTCATTATCTCAACAAAAAAGAAGACCATAAAAGTAAGGGCAATAAAAAGAATTGCATACTTAATTGTTCTGGTAGATTTCTGATAATTGTCAACAGGAAGCAATAAATCAACGCCAAAATCTGAATCTTTCACAGAATATTGATTACCAACCCAAACTTGAGGGAAATTACGATTCAAATGTAAGATATTCCAATGCGCTTTAAATCCACTTTCGTCAATCGTTCTACTATCAGGCAAAAAGACACCATTAAAACTCGGATTGGTCCATTCAGATTCCAATTGTAAATCCGTCACTTTACCAACAGGAACAAAACGAAGTGCTTGGCTGCCTTTTAAATACAAAGTAAACGAAAAATCAAACGAAGATTCTTTATTCAAATCAATATTAATTTCTGCATTAATCCCGCTTTGCATAATATCGTGAGTAACAGTCCCCGGATTAAATAAAATAGTTTCGCTATTCCATTTCATATCTATTTGCTTTTCAATCCCTCGCAAATCATTTATTCCAATAGAAACAAATGCTTTATCAAACTGAATGTCATTCAAAGGTATATCCAAAGCCTTAAAATCCAAGGTGTTAAACCTTCCTGAAAAATTTATTTCTGAATTGTACACAACAACTTCATAAATACCTCTGTATCTTTTCTCGGGCTGAATAAATCCATCAATTTTTAAAATATCCGGTAAAAAATGGATATACTCTTTAAATTGAATAATCTTTTCTGTAGAATCCCTTTCAGAAAATTGTTTAACATAACGAGTATAAGGGACGGACAATATAGGTCCTGTTAATGTTTGTGCATTTCCCCATTTAGAGCTAACCTCCACAACAGCCTCTTTTTGTGTGTTCTCTCTCTCATAAATTAGATTCCCAATCATTGATGTTGGTATCAACAAAAGCAATGCAATAAAACCTATTAATAAAGTTTTTAATAATAAATTGTTTTTTAACTTACTCATGATTTTCTTTTATGTTGATTTCAATCATTTTAATTGAGTCTATACCTACTAAGGAATATCATCTACTTTGATTGAAATTATTCCTTATTTAATGAAATTGTTTAAAGTTAAAACTCTTTTTATACAGGCATAAAGATAAACATATTAGCTACCTAATTGAAAGAACTCCCCCATTTTTATTATCAGACTATAATAATAAATTATACGATTCATATTAAATCATAAATATTTCGTATATTTGACAACTATTCGTAAACATATTAATAATGTCAAATAATAACCAAAATATAAAATATCAACATATTCTTAGCGCAGGAAAAGAGTTATTCTGGAAGCATGGGATAAGGCGTGTATCGGTAGAAGAAATCTGCTCCCATGCAAAAGTTAGCAAAATGACTTTTTATAAATTTTTTAAGAACAAGCGCGAACTATCTCTTGAAATTTTAAAAAAGATTGTTGATTATAGACTAAAAAAATACGAAGCTGTTATTCATAAAGATTATGCCTTTACAGATAAGGTAGAAGACTTAATCAAAATGAAACTTGAGAGCACCAAAGATATTGGTCAGGAATTTATCGCTGATATATACCAAAATCGGGAATTAGGACTTATGCCCTATATGGAAGAGCAAATAAATAAATCTTTAGCTCTAACCATGGAGTTTTTATTGGATTCCCAAAAGAAAGGGTATATTCGACAAGATATAAAAGTAGATTTTATCCTTTATTATTTCAATCATATGCTACAAATGGCAAGTGATCCTGAACTGCTTTCAAAATACGAAAAACCACAAGATTTAATTATGGAAGCAACTGAATTCTTTTTTTATGGTATCGGAGCCAAACACTTAGACAAATGAAACGAGCTATACTCACTCTCCTATTCTTAACAACAGTATTCAGCCATTTTTTAAATGCTCAAGATACACTCATATTTAAAGGACAATTATCCGCTTGGTTAAATTACAATACCGAAAAGGATTTATCCTTTTGGACGGGAGCACGATATATTCCTCAATTAAACTATTTGTATTCAACAAAAAACAATCAACTTTTTGATGTAGAAGTTTCCGCAAATATTTTTGGGAGTCTCGGATCCAACATTTCAGATTCAACGTTTACCGATGGAGAAATAAAACCCTATCGTGCTTGGATGCGCTATTCGGGAAAACAATTCGAACTCAGAGCCGGACTTCAAAAAATAAACTTTGGATCTGCAATTATGTTTCGCCCTTTGATGTGGTTCGACGAAATGGATGCTCGAGATCCGCTAAATTTAACCGATGGTGTTTGGGGTATTTTAGGGCGCTACTATTTTTTAAATAATGCCAATATTTGGGCTTGGATGCTTTATGGAAATGAAGATCCACGTGCTTGGGAAATAGCTCAAAGGAATAAAGATTATCCGGAATACGGGGGAAGGATACAGTTTCCCTTAATGGAAAGTGAAATAGGTTTAACTTTCCACCATCAAACAATTGATATGAGCTCATTAATGGGAACAACACTACCATTAACAGCCGTTGCAGAAAATAAGATGGGCTTCGATATTAAAATAGATTGGCATATAGGTCTGTGGCTTGAGGGCTCTTGGGCAAATAAAAATGCAAATCTTGGAATGCTTACAAATCAAGAAATGATAACACTGGGAGCAGATTATACTTTTGGGATTGGAAATGGCTTGTATTTAGCTCTAGAATATTTCACCGCTGCCAATGATACTAAGGCTTTTGAATTTAAAGACCCTATCCATTTTTTAGCCACTTCAATAAATTATCCGGTTGGACTATTCGACAATGTGAACGCTATATTTTATTACGATAGCGCCAATAACACGGTCTATAATTTTTTTAATTGGCAAAAGAAATTAAACTCTATAAGTATTAACATAATGGCTTATTGGAATCCGATAAGCTCAACACTACCCACTGCCGGAGGGACAAATAACCTTTACGGCGGAAAAGGAATACAACTGATGCTAGTTTTTAATCATTAAAAATGGAATTATAAAGTCTTAGCGTATACAATTAATTTTCTGTGGACATTAAAACAAAATACAATGGAAATAATCAAAATTGAAGGAATGACTAAACGCTTCCCCGTTGGAAACGGAGAATTTACGGCTTTAAAAAATATTGATTTATCAATTACCGAAGGCGAATTTCTTGGTTTAGTCGGGCCTAGCGGTTCGGGAAAAACAACTTTACTAAATATTATAGGATCACTCGATACACCTTCTGAAGGAAGTGCCACCGTTATTGGTCAAAATGTAGCAACACTTAGTCATAAACAATCGGCTTTGCTACGAAATATTCATCTTGGTTTTATTTTTCAAACCTATAATTTATTGCCTGTTTACACGGTTTACGAAAATGTGGAATTTGCTTTGTTGTTACAGAATATGAGTAGCTCAGACCGTAAAAAAGCAGTTATGGAAGCTTTAGAATGGGTCGGACTTACAGATAAAATAAAATCAAAACCGGCTATGCTTTCCGGAGGCGAAAGTCAGCGCGTTGCCATTGCTCGTGCTATGGTTAAAAAACCAAAAATCGTTTTAGCCGATGAACCCACTGCTAACCTTGATTCTAAAAACTCTCATAACATCTTACAAACAATGCTCAAGCTAAATGAAGAGTTTAAAACTACATTTATCTTTGCTACACACGATGAAAAAGTGATGAAGTATCTTAAACGTAAAATCTCTTTGGCCGATGGAAAAGTGATAGCCGATGAAATGATGCAGCTTGAAAAAAGCTTTTCATAATCAATAGAAATCTTTTAAATAAAGAGATATGTTAGCCATAAAACTAGCTTTTAGAAACTTAATGGGTGCCGGACTTCGTACTTGGCTCAACGTCGTTGTATTATCCTTTGCTTTTGTACTTATCATTTTTTATAATGGTATGATGGACGGTTGGAACAGACAAGCCCGAAACGATACTCAAGACTGGGAAATAGGAAATGGTCAGTTTTGGAGTCCATCCTACGACAAATTTGATCCGTATACAATAGCGGACTCACATACTGAAATCTCAGATGAAGTTCAACAACTAATAAAAGAAGATAAGGTAACACCTATATTAATTCGGCAGGTAACTATTTATCCTCAGGGTCGTTTGATGGGAGCATTGCTTAAAGGTGTTGATCCAAACCAACAGATTTTGGAATTACCTACAGCCGATATCCAAAATTCGCAAAATAAATACGCTGCCATTATTGGTGAAGAAATGGCAAAAACTACAAAACTAAAAGTTGGAGATCAGCTACTTGTGCGCTGGCGCGATAAAAATGGAACTTTTGACGCACTCGATATAGAAATCGTTTCCATTTTCAGTTGCAATGTTCCACATGTTGAAAACGGAACAATTTATATGAATATTGAAGTCGTACAGGAAATGACCGATTTGCAAAATCAGGCTACGATGCTAATTACAAATCGTGATTACGAAAATACAAAACTCGACGGATGGAAATTCAAAGACTTAGATTTCTTACTGGCCGAATTTAACAGAATTATAGAATCGAAAAAAAGCGGAGGAATGGTACTCCAAGCAATACTACTTCTTTTAGCTTTATTGGCGGTATTTGATACGCAAGTACTTTCCATATTTCGTCGTCAGAAAGAAATAGGCACCTATATAGCTTTAGGTTTAACAAGAACAAAGATAGTGGGTATTTTTACTGTTGAAGGAGCAGCACATAGCATTTTGGCTGCTATTGTAGGTGCCATTTACGGAATCCCTCTATTTATTTATTTAAGCAAAGTAGGTATCTATTACGGAGATATTGCAAAGTCTTCCGGCTTAACAATGGCAGAAACTTTATATCCCTATTACAGTGCGGGCTTAATTATTACCAGCGTAATAATTGTTATTATTTCCTCAACTATAGTAAGTTATTTGCCTGCACATAAAATCTCAAAAATGAATCCAACCCAAGCTTTAAAAGGAAAAATACAATGATAAAATTTTTATTAAAAGGAATTTTAAGAGACCGTAGTAGAAGTTTGCTTCCAATTATAGTGGTCTCCTTAGGCGTTTTTCTAACGATAGTGATGAGTGCTTGGATGAAAGGTATTTTTACCGACATGATTAATATGAATGCAAATTTCACCACAGGTCATGTAAAGGTGATGACTCGCGCTTATGCCGAAAATGTTAATCAAATGCCCTTAGATTTAGCCTTATTGAATATAGATGAGCTAATCCAAAATTTAGAGAATGATTATCCCAATATAGATTGGGTTCCTCGAATTAACTTTGGTGGTTTACTGGATGTTCCCGATGAAAATGGTGAAACAAGAGCTCAGGGACCGGCGGCAGGTAAAGCCATCGACTTCTTTCATAACCCGAAAGAAGTAGAAAGGATGAATATTCTTAAATCATTAGTAAAAGGTGATATTCCCAAGAAACCGGGCGAAGCAATAATAAGTTATGAATTCGCAAAAAAATTCGGAGTAAAACTTGGAGAGAAAGTAACTCTCTTTGGCTCTACTATGAACGGGAGTATGCTTTTCAAAACTTTTACCGTTTGCGGAACTATTCGCTTTGGAATGACAATGCTTGATAGAGGAGCAATTTTGGTTGACATAAGCGATGCTCAGCTTGCCTTGGATATGGAAAATGGTTCAACGGAAATATTAGGCTATCTTAATGATGGAATATATGATAAAGAAAAAGTTGACGCAATAGCAGATTCCTTCAATTCAAAATACAGTAAAGCAAACGATGAATTTTCACCTCAAATGCATAAACTGGAGGAACAATCAGGATTAGGAGACTATCTGAGAATGGCCGATAATATGATTGGAATGATGATTACATTTTTTGTTATAGCTATGTCGATAGTACTCTGGAATACAGGTCTATTGGGAGGATTACGACGCTATACCGAATATGGAGTACGTTTGGCTTTAGGAGAAGAAAAAGGTCATATTTATAAAACTATGATTTACGAAGCCATTTTAATTGGAATAATCGGTTCAATAATAGGAACGATATTAGGAATAGGAATGGCCTACTATTTACAAGAAGTGGGACTCGATTTTAGTGAAATGACAAGAACGGTAAGTATGATGCTACCCGCAGTTTACAGAGCAACTATCTTTCCCGAATTATTTTATATTGGATTTATTCCCGGACTTATAGCTATGGTATCAGGAAATGCGCTGGCAGGCTTTGCCATTTATAAAAGGAAGACCGCAAAACTATTTAAAGAACTTGAGGTTTAAAGATGATTTGAGAATGAAGAATGAATAATGAAAAGTGAAGAGTGAAGAGTGAAGAGTGAAGAGTGAAGAGTGAAGAGTGAAGAATGAAGAGTGAAGAGTGAAGAATACAGAACAGCGGCAATTAAAAATAATTAGAAAAAAAATCAACAATGAAAAGAATAAAATATCTAACCATACTACTAATGATTACATCGGCTACTTACGCCCAAAATGCTGATCAAATTTTAGAAAAAGTAGATGAGAATATGTCATCCAAAAACAGGATAGTAGAATCAGAAATGATTATTCATGGCAAACGTAATAGTCGTACCATTACTTCTCTTTCGTATTCCGTTGGTGACAAAAAATCCTTTACAGAGTATTTATCTCCGGCACGAGAACGAGGAACAAAGATGCTTAAGCTAGAAAATAAGCTTTGGATTTATTCACCTTCAACCGACAGAATCATACAAATTTCCGGACATATGCTGCGCCAATCATTAATGGGCTCCGATTTATCTTACGAAGATATGATGGACGATCGCAAACTAACCGAAGTTTATACGGCAACAGTGATTGGACAAGAAAGTATTGATGGGCGAAAATGTTATATCCTCGAACTAAAAGCCAAGGTAGTTGACATTGCTTATCACACACGAAAAATGTGGATAGATACTGAGCGTTATATCCCACTTAAAGAAGATTTATTTGCAAAAAGCGGTAAACTTCTTAAGCAAACCACCTTCTCTAATGTGAAAAAAGTTCAAGGGCGATGGTTTCCAACAGCAATGGTATACAAAGATATGCTCAAGCAAGGAGATGGTACAGAATTTATTGTTACCGGTATAAAATTCAATCAGGAAATTCAGGAGTATATTTTTACTAAAGCGGCATTAAAACAGTAAAATATTATTTGCTCAAAATTAGTTTCTTCGTAATTACTGTATTTCCATCAGAGATAAGCTTAACAAAGTAAACTCCCGCCGGAAAACTATGAGCATCCCAAACTATTGAAGCCTCCCCTTTTGGGATAGAAATTACATTCACTTTCTTACCATTTATATTATAAATTTCAATTTTGGCATCCTCCACCACATTTTGAAAAAATAAAGTAGTAGACTCTTTAAATGGATTTGGATAAATAGAGAAAGTTAAGTCAAAGAAATTCAAATCATCAAGTCCTGAAATTACAGTCGGAGTAATTTTCATTGCCACAGGCCGATGGTCAGAAACATTGGCTTCATATGTTCCCCAACCTCCCATATAATCCTCAATTTTAATAGTCTGAACATCACTAGCAGGGTCGTAATTTTCAAAAAGCTCATTCGTAACCAATAAATGATCGATATGCGAAGGCCACTTTGGATAAGACCATTTAGAAGGATCATCACTTAAAGCTAGATCCGTATCCGCAAAGTAATAATTAGACGAATCATCAAAGAAAAGTTGAAATACATTATTAGAAGCATTATCAGTTAAAATATCATTGAGATCACCCAAAACAATTACCTTCTCATTCGGAAAATTAGAATCGATATATTCTTTTAATAAACGACTAGCTTCATAGCGACGGCTCTCTTCATCTCCGGAATCATTTAAATTTAAAATCCCATCTCCACAACATTTATAATGATTGTTGATAATAACGTATTTTTCATCTTTATACTTCATTTCCATCACCATAGGAGCTCGTGGAAGAGCATTCCAATAAGAAGAAGTAGTGTAAATCTCATAAATATCGATAATCTCTATTACGTCCTTTTTATAGATATAAGCCAACTCTAAACCACCATAATAACCCGATTTAAAGTAGCCATCGTAATCTTCTAAATTATCTAACAACTGCTTAAATGCATTAGTATCATTTATCTCTTGTACCGCTAATACATCAACATCTAAGGCTTCAATTATCTGTGTTACGTAATCAATAGTTTGCTGCCCATTCGTAGGGAACCACTCAAGATTCCAAGTTAGAACTTCAAGAGTAGACTCTGTTCCAAAATTTAGGTCTTCAATAGTTTGAGCCGACAATGAAAAAACAGATAGAAATAGTATTAAAGAGCTTAAAAGTATCTTCATTAATATGTATGATTAAAGTTTTTAGAGTGGCAAAGATAGAATGATTTCAGTATGCCCTATGTCTTTTAAAAAATATTAATCTACACAAATGCTACTACATTCGGATTATTAAAATTCTCTATTAGAATTTTCCTCACACGTTCTTGCCACAGTTTTCTAAATTCAGACTTCTCATTATCTGATGCTGTATTGGCAATCAACTTTTGCATCAAAGCTTGTTGTGATGGCTCGGGAGGCACAACAGTATTGTAATTTAAGTCTACTGATTTTCCTGTATCTAATCGCGTAAAACGGAACTGACCTCTAATATCGGCATCAAACTCTAACAAAGAATGACGCACAAAATTTCCATTTATTCCTTTAAACCCACTTTCTTTTGTAGCTCCGGTTATTTGCGTAATTACATTGGAAATAACGCCAGTAACTCCATCAGTTAGCGAGTCTTTTATCTCAATTTTTATTCCTCCCCTTTCAGGAATAGAATTAGGATATAAAGCTTCCAAAGCTTTATAAGTAACCAAATAAGCTCCTGCAATAGTCGGACAACTATGACCGGCCAACTTTACGGCATCTAAATAATTAAACTCAACAATTCCATTTTCCATTGCACCTAAAAAATTGGCTAATGAATCTGATAATTGGATACTGGGAACTTGATCAAAAAAAACGGGATATTTCATAAAAAAATAATTTTCAAATATTATTTTCAAAGAAACTAAAAATTGGCATACTATTAAACTCGAGAAAGTTAATAATTTGTTAGCTTTGTTTAAAAACAAATAACCCACAAATCTTATGACAAATATCTTTAAAACAAAACCTTTAATTATTGCCTTAATAGCAATTAGTTCTGCATTTACGGCTTGTAACAATTCAAAAAATATGAATATTATCCCACCTGTGGCAAAAATTATTCCACACGAAATGACAATCCACAACGACACTAGAGTGGATAATTACTACTGGCTTAACCAAAGAGAAAATCCTGAAGTTGTTCAATATTTAACAGATGAAAATACCTATACCGACGCTATTTTAAAGCATACAGAAGAATTTCAAACTAAGTTATACAATGAAATATTAGGTCGTATAAAACAAGATGATAATTCTGTTCCTTATTTTAAAAACGAATATTGGTATTATACTCGCTATGAAGAAGGAAAAGAATACCCAATTTATTGTCGGAAGTTTAAAAGCCTTGATGCAGATGAACAAATTATGCTTAATGTAAATAAGCTGGCAGAAGGTTATGCATATTATGCTGCTTCCGGCTTAAGTGTTAGCGACGATAATAAAATCCTTTCTTTTGGAGAAGATACTGTTAGTCGTAGAAAATATACCATTCGATTTTTAAATTTAGAAACCGGTGAGTTTTTAGCCGATAAAATTGGAAATACTACCGGCCGCGCTGTTTGGGCTGCCGATAATAAAACAGTTTTTTTCTCAACCAAAGACGAATCTTTACGTTCTGCTAAGATTATTAAATATCGCTTAGGCGATAATAATAAAACCAGTGAGGTTTTCGTAGAAGAAGACCCCACTTTTAACACTTTTATTTATCGTACAAAAACAAATAAATTCTTGATTATAGGATCGAGCTCTACTGTTTCTACCGAATACCGTATTTTGGAAGCCAATAATCCTAATGGCGACTTCCGTATTTTTCAAGAGCGCGAAAGGGATTTAGAATATAGCATTACTCATTTTAAAAACAAGTTTTATATAGTAACCAATTTGGAAGCAAAAAACTTCCGTTTGATGGAAACATCAGAAAAGAAAACTGGAAAAGAAAACTGGAAAGAAGTAATTGCTCATCGCGATGATGTTATGCTTTTAGGAATAGAAGTTTTTAATAATTTTATGGCTGTTGAAGAAAAAGAAAACGGCTTAACAAATATCAGAATCATTAATAATAAAACAAAAGAAGAGCATTATATCGACTTTGGCGAAGAAACTTATACCGCCGGCATAAGTTACAATCCCGATTTTGCCACTGACAAGCTGCGTTATAGCTACTCATCACTTACTACACCGTCTTCTACCATTGATTATAATATGAAGACTCAAGTAAAAGAAATTAAAAAACAGCAAGAAGTTTTAGGCGATTTCTCCCCTGAAAATTACGAAGCTAAACGTGTTTGGGCAACAGCTAAAGATGGTACTAAAGTACCTATTTCATTGGTATACAGAAAAGACATTAATCCAAAAGACGACAATCCTTTATTAATATATGGATATGGATCTTACGGATATTCTATGGACGATTATTTCAGTTCAGCACGTTTAAGTCTGCTCGATCGCGGATTTATTTATGCCATTGCTCATATTCGTGGAGGACAAGAAATGGGACGCTATTGGTATGAAGAAGGTAAAATGTTTAATAAGATGAATACGTTTACCGATTTTAATGCTTGCGCCGAATATTTAATTTCTGAGAATTACACTTCTCCAAAACATTTGTTTGCAATGGGTGGAAGTGCCGGAGGACTCTTAATGGGAGCTATTATCAATCTTCAACCAGAACTTTATAAAGGTGTGATTGCAGCTGTTCCATTTGTAGATGTTGTTACCACTATGCTCGACGAAAGTATTCCGCTAACAACCGGAGAATTTGACGAATGGGGAAACCCAAAAAACAAAGATTCTTACGAATATATGTTAAGCTATTCTCCTTACGATCAGGTAGAAGCAAAAGATTATCCCAACTTACTTGTTACAACAGGATTACATGATTCTCAAGTTCAATATTGGGAACCGGCCAAATGGGTTGCAAAACTAAGAGCTATGAAAACGGATGATAATATCCTACTCCTTAAAACCAATATGGACTTTGGACATGGTGGTGCATCCGGTCGTTTTGAACGTTTAAAAGAAGTAGCTTTAGAATATGCTTTTATCTTTGATTTAATTGGGATAAC
>JAGGWH010000144.1 GCA_021157585.1 Bacteroidales bacterium
GCATCGAGATATTTGAAAAATCTTGAAGATATTGGAATTTTAAAATCTGAAAAAATAGGACGTGAAAATTTATATTTAAATAAAGAATTGATAGAAATATTAAAACACTAAGCAGAACAATGTAAATCAAATTTTTGGCTAAAAATAACGGTAGCTCAAGTTTTATTCTTGATCCGCATTTGTCCACAATTTTGATGGGGTATAAAAAAAGATAACTTTCGTACAAAACTGTGCCCGTTTTGTGCCGAAAGTTATCTGTTGATATGCTAACCATACTGGTTATCAGTTTGTTAGCGTTTAGTAGTAGCGGGGACAGGATTCGAACCTATGACCTTTGGGTTATGAGCCCAACGAGCTACCTCTGCTCCACCCCGCAATATATTTTATGTTTAAGAACTATCGTTGTTTGAGGCTGCAAAGATAAAACTATTTTTCTTTTTATCGCCATTTAAATGGTATTTTATTTTCATGATTCTATGATCGAAATGGAATGTATTAAAGATTAGTATTATGCAATATGTATTACTTACTTTAAATACCTTGTATTATAAAAGGATTATTTCCATTATTTTATATTTAGTTTTAATTTTTGTAAAACAAATCAAACATTTTCCTATTTCGGCAAAAGAATTGATGGTATTAGGTATGCCTTAATATACTTTCGGTGGTGTTTCTAACGCTGATGGAATAAATGTTTCTAATGGAGGTTGATTCCCTACAAAATAATTTTAAATTTGAAAGATGAAAAAAATACTTATAATCGTATTCCTTTTAGTAGGGATCTTTATACAAGATATTGATGCTTGTACAACTGCTGTAATTTCCGGAAAATATACAAAAGACGGAAAGCCACTACTATGGAAACACCGAGATACTTGGTCGGTAAACAATAAAATAATGCATTTTAAAGATGGTAAATACGAATATACAGCTCTTGTTAATTCAGTAGATAAAAAAGGTAAAAGTATTTGGATAGGCTTTAACAGTGAAGGATTTGCTATTATGAATTCTGCCAGCTATAATCTTAATAATGATACAATTAAGCAGACAGGTTTGGAAGGACGTTTAATGAAAAAAGCCTTACAGAATTGTGCAAATATTGATGACTTTGAACAAATGCTTAAAGATATGCCAAAGCCCAGGCGTTTAGAAGCTAATTTTGGTGTTATTGATGCACAAGGAGGTGCTGCCTATTTTGAGTTATCCAATTTTAAATATGTAAAAATTGATGCTAACGATCCTACCGTTGCTCCTTTTGGATATGTGATACGTACTAATTATTCACATACCGGGAAAATGGGTAAAGGTGGAGGTTACATTCGTTATGTAACGGCAAATAAGGTTTTTGATGATGCCGTAAAGAATAATAATCTTTCGGCTAAAACTATTATCCAAAAGGGAAGTAGAAATATGACGCATAGTCTTACTGAAGATGATCTGTGGGTTTATGATAATCTGCCTGCCAATACAAATAAATATGTGACTTTTATAGATTATATTCCACGCAGCGGTTCTTCTTCATCGGTGATTGTTGAAGGAGTTAACAAAGGAGAAAATGCCGAGAATACCGTTATGTGGACGGTTTTAGGATTTCCTTTAACATCGGTAACTATACCGGTTTGGCTACATTCTAATATGCAGCTACCAAAAGTTTTAACCTATGATGAAGCCCTAAAAGATGCCCCTCTTTGCCATTATGCTTTAGAGCTTAAAAAAGAAGTTTATTCATATAATTGGGGAGCGAGTAGTAAAAATTATATTAATATTAATGTTTTGTTAAATGCTGATAAAACAGGTTTTTTGCAAGTTTTTCCTACACTCGAAAATGAGATTTTTTCATATGCTTTTAATAAAAAATCAGACTGGGAGAAAAATGGACTTAAAGTTAAGGAGTTGAATGATTTTTATAAATGGATAGATGAAAAAGTTATTAATTTTTATAGGGAGAATTATCCGCAACTAAATATAGAATAAAATGCATAAGAAATCGGTTTTAAGTATAGTATTTTTATCTGTTATTTTAGCTTTTAGTTCTTGTTCAGATAATCCATCTAAGTCGAATGTTAAAGAAAATAAAATTCAAGTTGGTGTTTTTAACGGAAATGGGGCTAGTCCCGTTTGTGTTTTAGAAACTTTAGAAGCTTTGAAGTTGGATAGTGGAATTTATCCTCGTACAATTTCAGCAATAGATATTATGAATGGACAACTTGATAATACAGATGTTCTTATTTTTCCAGGAGGAAGTGGTAGTCAGCAACTTAATAATTTAGGCGAATTAGGTGCTGATAAAGTTAGAGCTTTTGCTAAACAAAAAGGGAATGGTATTGTTGGAATTTGTGCAGGTGGTTATATATTGTCTAGCACGCCTAATTATCCTAATCTTGGTATTATTCCGCTTACCCATATTCGTTATCATTATAATAGAGGTAGGGGACTAATCAGTTTTAGTCAGAATGAAGAAGGAAATAAAGCCTTTCCGGAAAACAAAGATTTTAAGAATGTATACTTCCAATATTATGATGGTCCATTCTATAATATTACAGATACTACGAGCGTAAAAATTTTAGCGACGGTTAATACAGATATCGTGACAAAAAAAGATGATCCTTCCGGGGTTACACAAGGGAAGCCGGCATTATTATCTTATGAATATGGTGATGGTAAAGTTTTGGTTAGTATTGGCCATCCCGAAGCTACTCACGGTATGAGGTGGATGGTGCCACGTATGGCGAGGTTATCTATTAATAAGGAACTTATTTCCTATAATCCTGAAATTGTAAGGCCTGATGCCTATCAAAAAGAATTGCTTTTTTTACCGAAATTAAAAAAGCTTGAAAAAGAATTATTTTGGCAACTTTCAGATACAGACCCAAAAGCAATAATAAGTGCAATAGATCAATTGCAAGAATTGCATTCAAGACCATCTATACGCTGGACTATAGGATTATTAAGGCATCAAAATGTTGATGTAAGATTAAGAGCTGCTGAGTATTTATTGTTTACGGAATATACTTACGCTTTGCCGGATATTAAGCAAGCAATACTTGATGAAGAAAATGTTGAGGCAAGAGAGAAATTGGATAATTATTATCAAAAACTAAAGGCTTATAGAGTATTATAGAATGGTATTATAAATTTATAACTATTACAAGGGATTTATTCTAATGAGTTTTTCCCTTGTTTTTTTTAATCGGGGACTACTAACTTAAAATAGAGAATAATTCCACATACTTCCAATAAGTAATGCTGTAGTTAAGTAGTTAATAAGCTTGGGGTATTTATTGGCTATATTTCTGAGATGCCGTAGCGCATTACTCATATGGTTTTCAACTGTTTTTTCAGAAATATTCAGAACCTCTGCAATTTCTCGGTATTTTAACCCGTCGACTTTATGCATTCGGAGAACTAGTCCTGCTCTTTTGGGTAGATTAAATATTATATTATTTATTACATCTGATTTTTCTGCTTTGAGAAGCAATGTTTCGGGAGTTTCAAACTCATTTTTATTTTTAATATCATCAATATTTACAA
>JAGGWH010000145.1 GCA_021157585.1 Bacteroidales bacterium
TCGGGTTCCATACGAGCAATTAACATGGAGTATTCCCCTGATTTCAGTTTCAGTTTATAGAATAAGTCGCTATCTTGTTTTTGGTCATTATGCACTCCATAAGCAATGTATTCAGAAGTAATTCCATACTTTTTACCAAGGTATGATTGAATTCCTTTAGAATCGGCAATATAGAAATCACTAGTTTTAACGGCTAAATATTCCGCAAGTTTTAAAAATTTACGGACGCCCCAATTGTATTTGCTACGCTTCCACTCAAGCCCATCCATATTGCTGACTATTACCGTATTTTTGGGTAAATACCATCCCCAAACAGAACTGCTTGTATATCCAAGTAATAACAGTAAATCAAAGTTTTGCTTTTTGCTGTCGCGAATGCAATTAAAATCGTAAATAAACTGACCGAAAGCACCCAATTTGTCTTCGGGATCGTGCTGGTGAATAAGTTTTACACCATGGAATTCATTTTCTTGATAGGAGTGAAGAGAAGAAGAATAAACGCTGACATCGTGCCCCTTTTGAACCATATATTGAGAGAAATATTCAGCAAATTGCTCGTAACCACTATAGCGGTTAGGTATTCCACGAGTTCCTAAAATTCCAATTCTCATTTTTTTAAAGTATCTTCAATAATATTTATGATTTTTTTTGCCCAATGCTCCCAATTGAGCTCATTTTTGTATTTTTTATGTGCATTCAAGGCAAATGTACGATAACGGTCTTTATCAAGAAAATATTTTTCTATAATGGCTGAGTAGGATTCTGCTTTAGCTTCAAAGTCAAGCATAAAACCATTTACTCCATTTTCTATTACAGACGATACTCCTCCAGTATTTGTTGCAAGAGAAGGAACGTAAAAAGCAGATGCCTCACCGTAAATTATTCCAGCACATTCTGCCCTAGTGGGCATTAAAAGAAAATGAGTTTGCTTGAAAATTAAACTGAATTTTTGATAGTCAGGAGTATTGTTTTTATTTAGAAATGGAATAATAAGCATTTTGGGGTGCTCAACAGGAGGAGTGCAACCGACTACAGTTAGTTCTGTTTCAATACCTTTATTGTTTAAATGTACCAATGTATCATAAGCAATATCTCCTCCTTTTCGCTTCCAATCTACTCCTAAAAAAAGTAAGCGACAAATGGGGTCTTTAAGTTTTGCTGAATTAAAAATGGGAATATGATCATTTATATTAGCTCCAAAGGGAACGACGAAAGTTTTATCCTTAGGCATTTTGTAATGATTAATTACATGATTTGCTGCCCATTCAGAAGCGTATATTCTAACGTGTGTTTTATTTAGAGATTTGTTTTCTATATATTCTGATTCCCAATTTGAAAAAGAAATCAAATTAGAGAATTCTGGATAATAGCCATTTATTTGAGAAAAGCTAGTGTCTCCGTAATAATAAATGGGAAGTTCTGTGTTTAAAAATGCAATTTGTGTCGAACCTACGGGAACAAAGATTAAATCAAATTTATTAGTTTTTAGTTTTAATTTGAAGAAGAAAGCATACCAAAAACTTAAAATTAAATTTTGTGCTTTGTTATACCTTTTTTTGAATAGAGCTCGACTGATTTTATCTAAGATGTAAATAATTGCTCGTGGTAATTTATCCCAAACGGGGCCAATAGCTGTTATTTGTATTCTTTGTTCTTTGAGTGCTTTAAACATCTGATAGTGGATACCTGACCAAGCTGTTTTATCAGTTGGATCTGTTGATGTTAGAAATGCAACTTTTAATTCTGACCGCATAGTATTATTTTAAATTCTGATCAGTTTTAGTCTGTCATATTGAGCGAGTAAAGCCCCAAGCAGAAGTGTATAAATGGAAGAAGTATTATAAATTCCAGAGATGATTAAGGTACTGAAGAATAAATAAATCCCTATTGCTGAAATTAAATTATTTATAGGGAGCGTTTGATAGATTTCCTTTTTGGAAAATGTATGTAAATACAAATGTAAGATGAATAGTAAATAGAAAAGCAGTCCAATGATCCCCGTTTTATAATAAATTAAAATGTAGCCATTGTGCAAGTGCGAGATATAGCGCATTCCTTTTTCGTCGAGAGGGGCAACAAATAGAAGATCTACTTGTGATCCAAAACCACGTCCTACAAGGTGTTGGAACCCACTCATCTGCTCCAAAGCCATCTTGGCTTCATAAGCACGCCAATGATCCCAAAGTGAGGCATGATCGTTGAGGTCAACTTTAGGAAGAAATATTTCTTCAGGTGCGATTTTCATTTTGTATAAAAAGGTAGAAATGCCAGGCTCATTCCTTCTGATATCTATGGAATAGAGATAAATATAAAAGCTAACGATTAACAAAACAAACAAGCTAATATATTTAAGTGCTTTTAGAGTAATCTTGGCGTAGCCAAAAGAAGCTAAGAGGAGAATAAATACTGCTACCCACATGGTTCTAGAGAAATAGAGAATAAAGGATATTCCTAAAATACCTAAGGCATAATAAATAGTTCTTTTTTCTTTAAAGATCTGTATGTCAGGATATTTAAGACTTATAATTAAGAATACCAATGCCAAGAGTTCAACATGGTTAGAGAGTCCCGTACTGTTTCGGATAATATTTATACTCGTATTAAAAAGCTCAGGAAATGTAATAATGTTATAGATATGCCAGATAGCAAATGCCAAGCCTAAATAAACAAAGACTTGGAATATAAAGTTTGGGTCTTTAATCTTATGAATGAGTGCATAGCCTAAGAAAAGAAGCAGGATAGGTTTTAGAAAATAGGCGATATCTCTTGCAATATCCCAGTTGGAGTAGGAGTAAAAAAATAGGGTTACTGTACCCAGAGCAAAAATAAGGAGTAGAGGAAGAATAGTTGTGATAAAGTTACCACTTATCTTTTGATTTCTATTGTTTAGGTAGAGGATACTAAGTATGATAAATAAAGCTGATGCAATCTCGAATTGAACCAAATGCAAGGGCAGAAGTAGCAAGAGCACAAAGAGGAATTTTTCGATAATATGTTTGCCTAGTTTATTCATAATTTACATTGACTTATATAACTTGGAGAAATTTTGAACATATTTCTCTTTTGAAAACCGTTTCTCCACATCTATTTTTGCATTCTTTCCAAGTTTGTTTCGCAAGGTCTTGTCTTTTGTAAGTTGCTTTAAGCCGGCGTATAAATTGTTTTTGTCATTTGGTTTAAAAAGCCATCCTGTTTTTTTGTCTTCGATGATTTCCGTTAAACCACCATGAGCAGCTGCTACTACGGGTTTCCCCATCAGCATAGCTTCAATAGCAACTAAACCAAAGGGCTCCGGCTCTGTTGAGGGTACTACGGCAATATCAATGCTCGACCAGTATTTCCAAATTTCTGTATTAAAAGGATGGATTTGTACATGACTTTCCAGCCCTTTAGCGATAATATGATCCTTTAAATCTAATAAATAATGTTCTTGGCCGGGTGGAGGAGAACCAACAATTAATAAATAAACTCCTGACGTTTCTTTTTGTAACTTTTCAAAAGCTTCTAACAGTAAAATTTGTCCTTTCCAACGGCTTATCCTTCCAACCACACCAATCACAAGAGTATCAGAAGCCAAGTTCATTTCTTCTTTTTTAAAATGATTTATTTCTTCAAGGCTGTACAATTTATCGGGCTTTTCTATTCCATTGTAGATTATACTGGATTTAGCTCTTAGATTCTTATTGTCCCGTATTAAACTGGTAAACGAGGCTTTGGAATTAAACACCACTTTAGAAGAGAAGCTGTTGACTAAAAACCGATATAGTTTATTTGCAAGGATAGGGCTCTCAATAATCTCATGTACATGCCAAAGATGTTTAATACGAAATAATTTAGCATAAAAAGCTCCAAGCAGAACGGCTAATGTGTTTGAGTGAATACAGTCGATATTTAAGTTCTTGGTCTCTCTTCGTATAGTTTTAGTTGAACTAAAAAAGTGATAAACAAAAAGAGATAGTTTTTTTAATGTAAACATATCTCTCGAAAGCTTTAATACAGGACTGACGATATATTTTATGTTGAAATTTTGAAATTCACCGGTAAGAGGTCCTTCTTCTGGAACAATAACTATAACTTTATGTCCTTTTTTCGACATTCCTATAACAAGCTGTAATAAAGTCTTATCGCTTCCATATAGTTCTGCTGATTGATGGAAATAAAGAATAGTTTTCATTTTTATATTTGCTTAAATGCTTTTTTATAAAATAGATTTATGTTTAAAAAGAATAAACTAAGCCATTTATTAAACCCTCTTTTATGTTTACGAATATAAATCTTATATGAGTTAATTAAGAGTTTTTCACGGTTTTTATTAAACCCTACATAATGAGTAAATCTAAGTGAAGGTATAAAAACACTTTTTTTATCCAAAGCTTGAACTTTCTTGTTAAAATCTACATCTTCAACATACATAAAATAAGATTCATCAAGACCATTTACTTGAATCCATATTTCTTTAGTTGTAAGTAAGAAAGCTCCCGAAATCCAATCTACATCAACATATTCAGTTTGTGAATTCGATATTTTATGATTTATTTCGCTTAAATTAATCTGTAAGGTCTTTAGTTTTAGGAAATTATATGGTTTAGGGAATTTGCCAAAAGAGGCGGTAAACCTATTCTGCCCATCTAACATTTTAATTCCAATAATTCCTATCTCTTGGTTACTATCAAGTAAATCAATTGCAGGTTTAATATTTTCAATCAATAATGTATCGTTATTTAATAAAAGGATAAAGTCTCCTTTTGCTTGAGCTGCTCCTGTATTATTTGCAGCAGCAAATCCCGTATTTTTTTTGTTTTTTATTAATTGGATATTCGGATATTCCGTCTCAATTAGTGATACGCTTTTATCGGATGAATTATTATCCACAACAATTATTTCAAAGCTAAAACCTTTGCAATGATAATATATAGAGTCAAAACAAGCTTTTAGATAGCCTTCTCCATTATAATTGACGATAATAATTGAAAGTTTAGTCATACGTAGATATTTAGTATTTCCAGTTTGATAAGTCTTTATGGATTAAAAGTTCTAACTTATTAATTTCATCCTTAAAATATTTAGTGTAAATCATTTTTCTCATTTCGCTAGGAAGTTCTTCTTTATTCGAAATAGGTTTTAAATTGGCTTGATTTAAATTGTGCATTAGTTTTCCTCTTAAGGCTTGAGATGGAATTAAAAGATGCCCGATTTTTTTAAACCAGAGGGGCTTATAGATAAAGTCTCGAATTATTTTGTTTTTGGGCTCATGGGCTACATTACTTGCTTTTTGAAATTCAAAGTCAAAAGGCTGTAAACCAAGGAAGTTACTTATGTGATTGATAGATTCTTTAAGATTCTGAGTAAAATTCTCAAACTTGATGATGTAAAAATTTTCTGAAGGAAACGTATTGAAATAGGATTGAATCTGAGGAGAATAAAGGCTTCTTCCTACATAACTAAGATGTACTTTTCCAAAACTTGTATTTACGCGTTCCAATTCGCTTTCTAAGGCCTTTTCAAACGAAAGTTTTTCATAGCCTCGGCTTTTTGCCATCAAGTAAGATGAGTAAGCTCTGTCTATTGGATTACGAAGAATAATAATAAATTTCAATTCTTCACCAAAAGCTTCTTTAATTCGTTCCGGACAAGTTTCGCAAGCCAAATATTCAGGGTCAATTTCTCCAACTACTTTATGGTCAGGAATTGGAGGGAAGTAAAATGAAAAATAATAATCTAATCCCTTTTTGTAAGTTTCTTCGTCATTGAAATAGTGACTTTCTTTATACTTAGGTAGTACTACATCTGGATGCTGCTTCAAAATATCGTGCAATGTAGTTGTCCCTGATTTTTGAGCTCCTAAACCGAAAAAATTAACTGACTTATTCATTTATCTGTTGATTTAATTTTGGGATAAACTTTATTCCACAATTTATTGTCTAAGAATCTCTTATTTGAAAATAGGGGAGAGAATATTCTACTTAGTTTAAATATAAATTCTGAGTGAAACTTTATAAAAGGATTTGGATAGATATCGGTGCTTCTAAAATAGTTTAATATCCTAAGTGCTCTAATCCTTTTATTTTGAAGTGATTTATTTATAATCTTGGAATTTTTGGAAATAGAATTTTTATTTAAAACTTGAAGGAATAAATCAATATTTTTGATAAAGGCTTGTTTATCTTTAAGAAAATCTTCGTATTCAAGAACTAAGACTTTTTGTGAACCAAATAAATTAATATATGTTTTAATAAGTATGTCAGACTTAAAATAGTTAATAGATGGGCCTTTCGTTTTCCAAGTATTCGTAGTTACAAACTGGTAGAGCGTTCCGACATAACCTTCTGAAACCATTTGTTTATAAACAGATTCTATAGATGATTTTGGTTCTCGTTTAATGATAATTATTCTTGCTTCTGGAAAACAGTCTTTAATTCTTTCAGCGATTTGTGTATTGTCACATCCTCCACTTATGGGGTGACCAGATAGGCGTTCTGCTGATATAACTAAGTTTTTTTGTTTACTGTTTTTTGTTACTCTTGAAAATAAGGAAGCGCATTTCTTCTTTGAGAAGGGAAGTTCAGGGTTGATTAGATAACTTATAAAAGGATCATTCCATGGTTCTGTAAAGTTATTAATTAGTTCTAATTCAGTGTGTTGTGAAAAATACACTTGCTGCATCCAACTTGTAGCTGTTTTATGAAAACCTATATGGAATGTTATTTGATTCATCTTAGTTTAAGTGAAAAAGGATAGAAATTAAAAGAACGTTTTATGCCAATTATTGCCAAAACATTCAAAAGAATAGTGGTTAATGTTGTGGCTATTGCTGCTCCAATAATTCCGTAGTTTTTAATGAGAAAGTAATTGAGTATAATATTGGAGATTGCAGCTATTATCGTAAAATTCCGTAAAGAAATTTGCTTGTTTGTCATATTTAAAACCAAGCTTACACTTCCGCTTAAAGCATTGAATAGCATACCTATAGAAAGAATAATTAAAGTCATTTCTCCTTCTAAAAAACCATCCCCAAACAGATTAAGTAAGGGCTTTCGGAATGCAATAATGATGATGATTAGAGGGATAGTGAGTAGTGTAACGACTTGTGTGGCTTGTTGTACTTTTATTTTTAGACCTGAGAAATCTTTTGATTCAAAAAGTTTGGCTATTTGCGGACCGAGAACAATATTAACAACATTGATGATGATTACGGTAAGTGTTGCTACTTTGTAGGCTGCATTATAAATACCAACATCAGCTTTAGGGACAAGTATACCTAACATAAAGATATCTGTCCAATTGGAGATAAAAATAAAAGCAGAACTGAATAGCATTGGAAGAGCAAGACGAAATAGATTTTTAAGTTGGTAATCTTGACCTGTATTAACTTTCCAAGGAAAGTAGATTAATCCAAGAATAGCGATAAAAGCAAAGCCAATAAGGTAGCTTAGAAATGTTAATTCAGACTTCTGATTACCTGTGAACCGTAAATAGAATAAGATTAGGATAAGAATAAAGGAGGGGAGAATAAAAGTAAAAAGGCCATATTTGATAAATTGTAGGCTTCCTCTAAAGTATTCATTCGTAAATCTATGTAGGACTAGTAAAGTAAAGAATAGGCTTAGGTACAAAAAATAAACCTGAAGAGATGAATCATGAAAAATGGTGATTGCTAAGAAAGATTTAAGTAGATAAATAATTAGACTTCCTGTGAGTCCGGAGATGATTAAAATAATGAGTGATTTCTTTAAATAGTTATTTAGCGGTTTGTTCTTACTATGAAAGGAGGGGCTTGAACTCAATTTTACAATGGCTGTAGGAATACCAATAGAAAAAATCATAATTGCAAACAAACTGAAATTTACCATTATAGAGTACCTTCCATAGGTTTCTGCACCATAAAATTGAGAAATAAGGATAGCAATCACATATCCTAATCCCATTCCTCCAATACGAAGGGCAAATGTTAAACCACTATTTTTAATTAAATACTTTAAATCGCTTTTCAAATTACTCCGCCTTATTTATAATATTCTCCAAAATTAAAACTCGGATATTAAATATCTCTATTTATTCTTAAGCTTTTTTTCTTGAGTAATTAAAAAACGATTGGATTCAATAATCAACAGGTAAATAAAAATAAGGATAATGCCTCCAAAGAATCCCAATACCATAGAGTTACGAAACAGTCCTTTAACTTTAGCTCCGGTTTTATTGAAGCTGGAAACCACATTAACAATTTCATTCTTAAGATTCATCTCACTTCTTACTTCAACAAGATCGATATTCGCTTTAATATATTTATCAAAAACAACAATATCACGCTTGTCTATTTCTGAATTTCCGAGATAGAAATTTGTAGATGCATTTTCTTTTATGCTTTCGTTTAGGGAGAGCTTTTTGTATAATTGACGTAGAGAATCAAGCTCTATCATGCTTATATTAAGAACTTTTTCTTGTGATTTGAGATTGTTTACTTCAGTCTCTAAAAGCTTAGAGTAATACGGGTTATCTGCTAATGACTGAATAATGGGACTTTCTAATTTGCTAAATAACGTTCTGTTTGTTGATTCTACATAGACGACATGATAGAGAAATTCTTCTTTAGGAATATTTTTACTGAATTTTTCAAAATCAATATTTTGGATAACATTACTATCAAGCTTGGTTATAAAGTCGTTATACGCCAAAATAATTTGGTTGTCGTTAGTGTATGGACTTACTTCTATAGTCTTTATAGATCTTGCTTCAATGGAATCAATATCAAAATACCTGGCTAATGAACCATAATCCTCTTCTGCAATTAAGCCTTCGCAATATTCAATATCTTTATATAATTGAATAATACTTTCGTAGTTAGCCTGTACAGTCATAGATGAACTGTAAAGCGTTTCTTTGATTTTGTATTCGAATATTCCTCCTATAATTGCCCCCAAGACAGCTGCAATTACAAATTTTAAAAAATGTTTTTTTATGAAAAGAAGAAATGCAATTGTTGTTTTAAATGTGGAGTTGAATATCCAATAGATTCCATTTGCAATATTTTTAAATAGAGTTCGGAGTAAATTAAATAATACCCCCAAATCCATATCTTCATCGTTTGTTTTATGTGTTTCGCTCATAAATATTCTTTTACTAAATAAAAACGTATAAAATTAATAATTATTAGTAGAGCACAAAGATTTTATTTGAAATTCATTAGGATACTTTTTAGCTGCTGTTGTAAGTGCGCTTTGGAAGACTTGTTGTGGGTGAGTCTAATTAAAATGATGTTTAGGTCGGTTTACTTGCTTTTGACTGCTGTTTTCTATGCTGGGATGATTAATTATACCATTTTCTTTAATGTTATCAAGACTTTCAAATACAGAGTTGTTACTAATAAATTCAGGTACTATGGTCTTAATTTTAGAAACTGTTAAAGGTCCGTTTTCCGGTAGGTTGGTAGCAAACAAATCTTTTATACGAGTTCTTATAAAATCCTTATTAGGTTCAACAACATTAGCAATCATTATCTTTTTATTATGTGTTGGTTTGGTATTTTCACCAGATCCTAATAGTTCCTCGTAAATTTTTTCTCCCGGACGTAAACCGGTTAGTTCAATGTCTATATCATCAGGATATTGTAAGCCCGAAAGTTGAATCATTTTCTTTGCGAGCTCAAATATTTTCATTGGCTGACCCATATCAAATACGTAAATTTCACCTCCATTTCCCATTGCTCCGGCTTCTAATACCAATTCACAAGCTTCTTCAATAGTCATAAAGTAACGTGTAATCTCTTTGTGAGTAACGGTTAATGGACCATTTTCTTCTATTTGTTTTCTAAAAAGAGGAATTACAGAACCGTTAGAGCCTAAGACATTACCAAAACGAGTGGTGATGAATTTTGTTGTATTATTATCCTTTAGGGAGCTTACATACATTTCTGATAAACGTTTAGTTGCACCCATAACATTTGTTGGATTTACTGCTTTATCGGTACTTACCATAACAAACTTCTTTACCTTATGATTGATAGATAAATTAGCTAAGGTATAAGTTCCGAAAACATTGGTGGCAACGGCTTCATAAGGAACGTCTTCCATCAGGGGTACATGCTTGTATGCTGCCGCATGAAAAACCAAGTCAGGTTTAAACTCGTCAAAAATTTGATGAATTCGTAAGGAGTCTCGAATATCTGCAACTTCAACACGAAACCTTGATTTACCCTTACGTATTAACTCTTGTTGAATATCATACAAAGGAGATTCTGCAATATCCAGTAAAATAAGATTTTTATATTTATATTTTGTAACTTGTCTGGCAAGTTCACTTCCAATAGATCCTGCCGCTCCTGTAATAAGAATAGTATTTCCTTTTATTTCTTTCTGAACAATTTGATTATTAAGTTTAATAGGCTCTCTACCCAAGAGATCTTCAATCCTGATATTCTTTATTTGGCTGAGTTTTAAATCACCGTCAACCCACTGTTTTATGGGAGGGATGATTTTTACTTTAAGTTTCAAAGACAGTAAATTCTCTGCAATTTCATTTAGCCGTTTCTTATCAATAACTTGAATAGAAATAATTACTTCGGTAATTTTATGCAGTCTAATAAATTGTTCATCTATATCACTTGGTAAATATACTCTTGCACGATTAATCCGTTTTCCTATAATTCCTATATTATCATCGATAAATCCTACAACATTTACTGCTGATTCAATATTATTTTGTAGCATCATATAGGTTGTTAAACCCGATTCTCCTGCTCCATA
This sequence comes from Bacteroidales bacterium, assembly GCA_021157585.1. Lineage (NCBI taxonomy): Bacteria > Pseudomonadati > Bacteroidota > Bacteroidia > Bacteroidales > Bacteroidales bacterium. The sequence goes on from JAGGWH010000145.1 coordinate 10,740, forward strand.
TATTAAAATATTTGTTTTTGTAGTTTCAATTCCTTTTAAGTGGTGAAAAAGTGTTTTGTATCCAAATCTGCTGAAGACTAATGCGATAACATTAAGCAGATAATGGATTATTATAACCGATATGGGTATGGAATATAAAGGGAAAATATTAAACAAACGAAATCCGAGAACTAATGACAGATTAAGTATTACTAAGACACTAATGCCATATATAACATTTATGGCATCTTTAAATCCCGTATGTCTTATTACGCCTTTAAACGAACCGACTAACAAAAAACTAACCGATGCCGTTATAAGCGAAAGAAATAAACTTAAATAAAAGGAATTATCAACGAATGACAAATGAAATTGGAATCGTATTAAATAAGCTAAAATTAAGTTGATAGTAATTAAAAATAAATCAACACCAAATACAAGCCATTGAGAAGCGTATCTGTTAGAATTCCTAAATAAAAAATAGTGTACAATCTTCATCTCGGTTAAATTATTTGGAAAATGCATTCAACGCAAATAGTAAAACGTTGATTTGTTTATGAATGTGATATACTGAAAGTTTAAATTTATCACATACAAATATAATATATTTTTGGTGATGTTTTTATTAATCCCAATTAAATGAGTGAGTGTCTGTGTTTATTTATCAAACGGATAGATTCTTCCGATGAACGAATCGCTTATATCTGTTATAATCATTATGTAAAAAAAATAATGAGTTTAAGTCATAAACAGTTCTTTTCACTATATTTGCTCAAAATATTCTAAGGATATATCTTTTCGAAGATATCATTTGACCATATAAATTTTAAACCACATAGGCTATGGACACTGAAAAACGCAATGACGAAATTGATTTAATTGAAGTTACACAAAAAGCAGGAAAAGCTTTGGAGAAAGCAACCGTAGGGCTTTTTCAACTTATAGGTTCAATGTTTGTTTATTTATTTAAATTTACCATCAAAGCCTTACATTTTTCTATTCGTTATTCTTATATCATTTTTGGATTAGCTATCTTAGGTTTTTTTTCCGGATTGTATATTGCAAAAACTACTGCACCTTACTATAGGACATCAGCTACTATTCAATCTAATACAATTCCTAATGCTAATCTGATTAATTATATTAATCGCATTCACGAATTGTTAGCAAATAATGATAGTATTAGCTTAGCTGCCCAGTTAAATATGGATGTTAGCGATGCTGCTCAAATATATGATCTACAGGCATTTTGGTTGATTGATATAAATAAGGATGGAATAGCGGATGAAGTTGATTATCAGAATGAGTTTATGCCGGATACAGTATCGAATGCTGTTCGTATAACAGATCGTTTTCATGTTCAACTGCTTACATACGATCCTACTATTTTAAACCAAGTACAGCAAAGTTTAGAAGATTATTTGCTTACTTATCCTCGTTTACAACAAATTTCTGATGTGAAAAAGCGTAATTTGGAAAAAGAAATTAGTCGAATTGATACCGAAATTAGTATATTGGATAGCTTAAAAACATACGAATATTTTGTTAAAGAAAAAGAACTTAGAGAATATGATAAGTCTACTGTAAAATTAGGACAACTCTTACTCGCAAGTCCTGAACAAGCTATACAACCAACTCGTTTATTACATGAAAATATTCTAAAACTTTATAATGATAATCTCGCTAATTATCGGGCTTTAGAACTGGAAACAGAGCCTTTTATATTTCTTTCTAAATTTGTTGAAGTTACAAATCCTGTAAATGTAAATAAAGAAGAGCATACTTCTGTTAAATTCGGAATCTTAGGTTTATTTTTAGGCGTAATCTTATCATTACTTCTAAAGTTTAGAAAAGAAGTTTTTGTATTTATTAAGGAAAGTTAAAGGGAATTTAGCTTTTGTCGGGAAGTGACTTTGGAAGAAATACCAATAAGCTAAGAAAGAAAAGTAAAAAGAATAATCCTGATTGGCGGTTTAATACCGATTCAAAGAAGAAATTTATGATTATTATTATTAGTAGATAAGCTAATAGAAGATTTTTATTTTTTAACGCAGTTTTGAAACTATAGAAAAGGATTGATAAAAGAGCAATTAAGCCTAAAATTCCTAAACCTATAAAGCTCTCAAGAAATTGATTATGCATATTATAATTTCCTGTTGCAAACTCTATATTTCCGCTTTCAGCTAGTTTTTCTTTAAATACATCCCTAATATCACTTGGTCCAATACCTCTGATTGGATTCTCAACCCACATAGAATAGCTATTTTTCCACATTTCCAAACGGATAGAAGAAGATGTTGATACAGATTCGGTAGAGAATTTGTTTTTAAAGTCGCTTAGGTGATTTGATTTAATATTTACAATAAATAGTACAGCAAAAATAGAAAGTATAAATCCAAATAAGAAAAAGGATAATTTTTTCTTTTTTACAATAGATGTTTCATTAATTAACATCAATAATAATATAACAGCTAAGCTGATAAATCCGGCTGTGGATTGTAAAAGGTAAATAATAAATATAAAGTATATACCTAGAAAGAAGTAACCTATTTTATTTAAAGACTTAGGTTTTAATCTTGTTTTATATAGATGATAAATTAGTGGAATACCAAATATCAGATACATTGAAAAGTAGGAGGGATGCATAAATTGTGAAAAGTATCCATAACTAAAATAGGACATCCTCAAGTTAATCAATTGAAAAAAACCAAGCTCTTGATGGCGCTCATAAACCCAAAATCGAAATGCGCCTTCTGCTTCTCCGGCAGCATAACTTGCCCGAATAGCGTAAGTCAGATCATAAATAGAGGCGACGAATAAACCTGCAATGAAAGCCCAAAATACCCATCTTATATTTTTCCAAAAATAATCTGACATGCCGGCAAGTAAAATGGGGAATACCACCAGAGCTAGTTTCTGTTGAACGTCAAACCAAGCCTTATCTTGATTGGATGAATAGAAAACAGCCAAAATACCCAATAAGAAATAAGCTGCTAATGATAAATATAATCCCGATTTAAAATTGAAATGCGAGAATCTTGTTTTAAACTTTCCTTCGAGCAACCAAAATCCTATCCAAACACCAAAAATAGTAGGCATAAAACCCTCAAATAGAGGAAGCCAGAATACAAAA